>CAJFPU010000023.1 GCA_904418825.1 uncultured Romboutsia sp.
ACATAATAAAATATTATTAGAAAGATAAATGTAATAAATTTTAAAGTTTGAATATAATTTAAATCAAATGTAAAATATAATGCAAATAAAACAATTATTAAAGTTAGGATAGATTAGATATGAATAGAGTTATAACTATAAGCTCAAATAACTTAGAGAAATCATTAGATACAAAAAAATTATTAATTAAAAAATTTGAAGAAAATAATTTTTTAGTTAGTTCAAAATTAGAAGAAAATACAGAACTTATAGTATCTATAGGTGGAGATGGATCTTTTTTAAAAACTATTCAAGATTTTAAATTTCCAAATGTGCCTATGGTAGTAATAAACACAGGTCATTTAGGTTTTTTTGCGGAGTTTGATCCTCAAGAAATAGATGAATTCATAAATTTATATAAAAATAATAACTTTACTATACAAGAAATATATCCTTTAAAAGGTAGCATATGTACTAAAGAAAGTAGTGAAGAAATTTATGCAGTTAATGAAATAGTAATAAAAAGTGTTTGTTCAAGAACCTTACATTTAGATTTAAGAGTTAATGAAAATAAAATACAAAATTTTAGTGGAGATGGAATGCTTATATCAACACCTATTGGATCTACTGCATATAATTACTCAGCAGGTGGTAGTATTATAGATCCAAGCTTAGATATATTACAATTAACACCACTTGCACCAATGAATACTATTGCATATAGATCTTTTACTTCTAGTATAGTTTTATCTGCAAAATCTACAATAAATATAGTTCCAGAATATAGATTTGAAAATTCTATATTAGTAGTTGTAGATGGAAATGAATATAGGTTTAATGATATTACAGATATTAATATTGTAAGATCTGATTTAAAATTAAAGCTTCTTAGACGTACAGAATTTGAATTTTGGAAAAGAGCATCTGAGAAGTTTTTGTAGATTAAAGAGTGTTTCTTAATTTATTTAATAAGAAGCACTTTTTATTAATAGAAAAATAATGAAAATACATCTATATTATGTATTTAATCTAGAATTTAATTGACAATACAAAAACAAAGAATATAATTAAAATGTAAATTAAAAAAGATATATAGATTTACTAAATTTAAAGGGGGGATAATATATGAAGTTAACAACTAAGCAATTGGTAATATGTTCATTATTTGCAAGTTTAACAGCAATATTAACCCAAATATCTATACCACTTCTAATAGTACCATTTACTATGCAAGTATTTGCGGTAGCTTTATGTGGTTTAGTTTTAGGAAAGTCATTAGGATTTATATCACAAGTTATATATATATTATTAGGAGGTATAGGATTACCTGTATTTGCTGGGTTTAGTGGTGGATTGGGTATAATATTAGGTCCTACAGGAGGATTTATACTATCGTTTCCAATAATAGCATTTGTAGTAGGATATTTTTCTGAAAAATTTAAATCTACATTAGGAATTATGTTTGGAATGATATGTTCTTTATTAATAAGTTACATAATAGGCACATTTCAATTTTGTTTAGTTACTAATTCAGATTTTATAAAGGGGATTACAATATGTGTAGTACCCTTTATAGTTGTAGATATTATAAAATTAAGTCTTTCAGCTATAGTTGGAAAAAATATATTAAAAAGAATTAATTTAAGAGAGAGTATAAAAATAAGCTAGGTATATATCTAGCTTATTTTTACGCCTAAGGAAATCATATAATTTATAAATGATAAATAAGATAAATTTGATATTGAGATAATTTTAAATATAATTATAATATAACTCTAAAAATTTATACAAATAAAATAAGCTATCAAAAATAATTAAAATGATACTATATATACTAAAATGAGTATATAATTTATTTTATAAGAGATAGATAAGGGGATATTTTTTATGAGTAAAATAACAAGGGAAGCTCTACTTCATATACCAAGAAGTAATTATTGTTATGGATATGATGAAAATACACTTCATATAAGACTTAGAGCTAAAAAGGGAGAAGTTAAAAGTGTATTTTTAAGAATAGGAGATCAGTATATTTGGGATGAATTAGAAGGGGGAGGCGGAAACTTAGGTGCTAGTGGAAAGGTATGGATTTCAAGTTCTAATATAAAAATGGAAAAAGAATTAGAAACAGAGTATTTTGATTACTTTATAGCTAAATATAATCCACCAACAAAGCGTTCAAGATACTCATTTATAATAGAAGGAAAAGATGAAAAGCTTTTATATAGTGAAAAATATATAATAGAATTAGGAAAAGAAGACGATGAAAAAAATTTAAATGACATATCTTCGTTTTTTGCTTATTCATATTTAAATAAAATAGATATACTTAAAATACCAAGTTGGGTAAAAGATACTGTTTGGTATCAAATATTTCCTGACAGATTTGCAAATGGAGATGAAAGTATAAATCCTAAAGATACAAAACCTTGGGGGACACCTCCAACTAATGAAAATTTTATGGGTGGAGATTTACAAGGAGTTATAGATAACTTAGATTATTTAAAAGATTTAGGAGTAACTGGATTATATTTTTGTCCAATAACCATGGGAAATACAAATCATAGATATGACACAATAGATTATATGAAAATAGATCCTCATTTGGGAGATAAAAAAACACTTAAAAAATTAATAAAAGAAGCGCACAAAAGAGAAATGAAAGTAATGCTAGATGCAGTATTTAATCATATAGGATATTATTCTAATAAGTGGCAAGATGTTATAAAAAATAAAGAAAAATCAAAATATAAAGAATGGTTTTATATAAAAGATATTAATAAAGTAGATACACCTCTTAATGAAATAAATTCTAAAAATATTCCTTATGAGACATTTTCGTGTGTAGCACAAATGCCAAAATTAAATACAGAAAATGAAGAAGTTATAGAATATTTATTAGCAGTAGGAAAATATTTCAT
This sequence comes from uncultured Romboutsia sp., assembly GCA_904418825.1. Lineage (GTDB taxonomy): Bacteria > Bacillota > Clostridia > Peptostreptococcales > Peptostreptococcaceae > Romboutsia. The sequence goes on from CAJFPU010000023.1 coordinate 2,901, forward strand.
AAAAGAGTTTGATATAGATGCATGGAGATTAGATGTATCAAATGAAGTTGATCATAGTTTTTGGAGACAATTTAGAAAAGAAGTAAAAAAGATAAAGCCTGATGTATATATATTAGGCGAAATATGGCACAATAGCTTACCATGGTTAATGGGAGATCAATTTGATGCTGTAATGAATTATCCATTTGCAGACGCTTTAATAAAATTTTTCTGTACAAATGAAATAAATGAAACTGAGTTTAAATATAGATTAAATGACATAATATCAAATTATCAAATGCAAACTATTGAATGTGGGTTTAATTTAATTGGAAGTCACGATACAACGAGAGTACTTTCTTATTGTAATAATAACAAAGATAAATTTAAGTTAGCATATTTATTTATGTTTACTCAATCAGGTTCACCTTGTATATACTATGGAGATGAAGTTGGTATGACTGGAGTACAAACTAAAGATTGTGAAGGTCAACGTGAATGTATGGTGTGGGATGAAGATAAGCAGGATAAAGATATATTAGAATTTATGAAAAAGATTATATCCTTAAGAAAAAAATATGATGAATTTAAGTTAGTAAATAATGAATGGGTACTAACAGAAGATAATGTTATAATAGTAAAAAAAGAAGAAGTAAGTATAATTATTAATAATAATGACCTTGAAAAAACTATAGAACTTCCACATTATTTAAAAGATAAGAAAGTATATGATGTATTTAATGAAGATTATATAAATTTAAAATCAAAACTTATATTAAATCCATATAAATATTTAATAATAAAGAATTAGTTATATATTAATAAAAAAATAATTAATATATGATATCAAATAAAAAGGGTGTAGTATTAAATAAAATTACTACACCTTTTTATTAAAAAATATTATTTAGAAACAAATGTTTCACAGCTACTATTTTCAAAGTTGATATCAACATGACTGGCATTACAAGCACCATAATAGTTATATGTACACTTATTAGCACTACAAGATATATTTTGAGTATTAGTTAAACTTGTATCACCGTGGTAGTTAGTCATGTTAAAGTTATCTTTATCTCTAAATGTATCGCAGTAAGTTTCAGGTGTGATAGATGCGTCAAATCCTTCAACTTTTATTTGTGAAGCATAACAATTTCCAGTTTTATTAAATGCACAATCTGTAGCTAAACAATGTAAATTACTTCCCATAAAATACCTCCTAAATAAAATGATATTAATATTATGTCAAAGATAAATTATTTTTAAACATATTATTTATAAATATATTAGGATAGTATATTTATAAATAATACAATACAAGGCATTGTAAATACATCTAGTAAAAAGGCTGCAACTAATGGAACTACTAAGAAAGCTTTTTGTGAATAGCCATATTTATTAGTTATAGATGTCATATTAGCTAAAGCTGTAGGTGTAGCACCTAATCCATGACCTATAAGACCACTTATCATAACTGCTGAATCGAAGTTTTTGCCAAGAACCTTAAAGCAAATAAAAATAGAGTATAAAATTATAAAAATAGCTTGGCATATAACAATAATAAGCATTGGGCCAAATAAACTTGATAATTTAAATAAATCAATGCTCATAAGTGCCATAGTTAAAAATAATCCAAGAGATAAATCACTTAAGAAATCAATAATTTTAAAATTTAAATTTATAATATTGATTTTATCATTCATATTTCTAAATAATACTGATACTAACATACATCCGGTTATAGTTGGAATTATTATACCAGTTAAATTAAAAACTATATTAGCTATTAATTTTCCCAAAGATATACAAAGAAGAATTGTTAATAATTGTTCTAAAAATGAGAAAATATTAAGATTTATAATATTATTATTATCTTTTGATATAGATATATTATTATAGTGTAAGCTTGGTTTTAGTTTGTATTTATCAATTAAAAATTTAGAAACGGGAGAACCTAAAAGTCCTGCTAAGATAAGTCCTATGGTTGATGCTGCTATACCGACACTTATAGCGTTTTGTACACCTAAATTTTCTATAGTAGCACCATAGGCAGCAGAACAGCCATGTCCACCTTCCATTGAAATTGCGCCACACATAAGTCCAATTAATGGATTTATACCTATAATCTTAGATAAAATAACAGATATTATATTTTGAAAAAATGATAAAACTCCACATAAAATCCAATATTTTATAAGTACTTTTCCACCTTTTTTTACTAAAGACATACTCATTGAAATACCAATTGTACTAAAGAAAAAACATATTAGATAATTCATTAAAGAAGTATCCATAGTAATATCACAAATGTTAAAAAATTTACAAAAAAGATTTAATAAACAAAATAATAATCCACCTATAACTGGTGAAGGAATACAAAATCTATTGAATATACTGACTCTGTTTTTTATAAAATTACCTACAATAAATAAAATTATAGATAAAATCAAAGTCGAGGGAATATCCAAATTTAAAGAATACAAAATACCACCTACCTTATATATTTTAACTTGTACATATAAAAATATATTAGATAAGATATAAATTAATGCATAAAAATTCGCTTTGATTAAGTGACGTGTTGGTAAAATAAGTTATGTTGCTAATGAATCTATTCGTTAAAAAAATACTACATATAAGTATGCTAACTTATATGTAGTATTTTAATTTATGAGTTCTTTAATATATCAAAGAACTCATTAACAGTATCTAAAAGATATTTACCTTTATAATATTCAAGTTTTATATCATCAAAACTTGGTATACTACGAACTATATTAGGTCTTTCTTCAAATAAACCTAAAACATTAAAATCTTTATCTAAAACTGCCACAGTAGGTCCTTTAAAAGCTTCTTTTTCAATATTTAAAGCAGGAGCCATAAATTTTTTACCACGAGCCATAGTTATAACAGACATATTAAAATTAGGATTAAGATCTAAAAATCTTTTTAAAACTGTAGCATTTAATTGAAAATCAGGACACCATATTTCACCTGAAACTAAGAAATTAACTTCACAGTCTATACTTTCTATAAATGATACCATTTCATCATTTAAATTTAATCTAGAATTGTTTTTAAAAATTCTAGCCCTTTCTCCTTTAGTTCCTTCCCCTACAGAACTTTCAAAGCTTTTTCCAACTTCAAATAGCTCTTTAAGACTCATTTCAACCATAATAAACCTCCAAAACTAATATTTATATACATATACTACCATAAATAATAATATAGAGTATGTAAATTTTAATTTATAGTATAGACAAAATTATATATTTATGTAGTGAGTATAATAATTAAGAAATGTTAGCAATTTATATAATACTTTAATATAAATTGGTATAAATGTACATATAAAAAATATGCATTTAATGTACTTTCAGCAGTTAATAAAAATCCTATAATATATGAATATGTTAATGATAAGGTAGAGGTAATAATATCAAATCCAAACTATGGATATGAAGAAGTGGATTTGGGTATATCTATGCTACATTTTCAATTAGGATTAATGGATGCTAAAAAGGATGGAAATTGGAAATATGATAATGGGCATTATATATTTGAATAAATTCAATAAAAAATTATTATGAATCAAATATAAAGTTTATGATTGTTATAAATTATGATTATATACTATTTATAGTTATATATAAATAGTATATAATCATAATAAGCTATTTTTAGGAGGTATTTTAGAATGGAAAATAAAGATTTAGATTTATATGATATATTCAAAAAATACTCATATAGTCAGTTAAAAGAATTGTTTAAAAAAGCAAAAACCAAAGATGAACAAGATTTCTATATGGCATTGTCAAATATAATGCTTCAAAAACAACAATCAAAGGTAATAGGTAAGTAATATGCCAACATATACAATATTTGCAGGAGTTAATGGATGTGGAAAAACATCAATATATAAATCTGTATATTACGAAGAAAATAAGAATGAAAAAAGAATCAATACTGATGAGATGGTAGCTAGGATAGGGTCATGGAAAGATAATACCTTACAAATAAAATGTGCAAGAGAAGCTGTAAAACTTATAAAAGAATATATTGAAGAAGGTATTTCTTTTAACCAAGAAACTACGCTATGCGGTAAAAGTATAATTCGAAATATAAAAAAAGCAAAATCTAAAGGATTTTATATAGTTATGAACTATATTGGGGTAGAAAGTTCTGATATAGCTAAAGACAGAGTTAAATATAGAGTAAGCCAAGGCGGACATGGTATAGCCGATGAAGATATAGAAAGAAGATATTATGAATCTTTAGAAAATCTTACTCGAATTATTGAATTTTGTGATGAAGTAAATATATATGATAATACATATAGATTTAAAGAAATAGTATATTTTAAAAATGGAAGTTTAGTTTGGAATGACAAGCTAATTCCTAATTGGGCTAATAAGTTAGTGAAGTGATATTTACTAACTTATTTTTTATTACAAGTAGCTTATGATAATTTAAAAACTGTGGAAAACATGTGTATTGAAGTAATGCCAATGTATTTGAAAAGGTTAAAAAGTGACAAAAAATATTTTAAATGAAATATGTAAATTAAGTTAGTGTTATAATATGATAAAGTGAACGATTGTTATATAATACGAACTTTATTATAATTATGTTAAAGGGGGGGAATGTTTATTATGGAAAATAAATCAATATTATATATTTGTATTTCTATAATTATTGGGTTTAGTATATTATCTGTAAGTTTATTATTATTATTATTAAATAAAGATAATGGAAATAGGTATCAGATGATAAGTCCTAATGAAAATAATATAATTATATTTGATTCTAAAACAGGCGATTATTGGAGGAAATTTATAGAAGCTGATGAAGGGCCAACAGATTGGTCTAAAGAGTCTGTTAATTTAAAAAAATAGATTTATTTTAGTTACAATTTTAATATATTAAAAACTAAAGTAACTCGTTGTGCTAGTTAAATTTAATCGTTGAAAATACTAGAGTTTAACAAGATATATTTTGATAGTTAGAAAACTTTATATAGCAATTTCAATATGTTTTAGTAAAATAACTAGCACAACAGATTAAAGTAATAAAAATAGCTAGATAATAAAGAAACATTCATATCATAGATCTATCTATTTTGATACTTATTTAAAATACTATATTCTAATTAAGACTCTAAACAAATAGTATAAAAATCAATACAAGCATCTTTTAAATTAATTTTATCAGGATTAAAATTAATCTTTTTTAAATAATTATAAAAATCTAAGTCATAAACAAAATTACTAAAATCATATTCATACTGAGAATACCTGTAGTCTAAATATTTAGAAAAGCCTTCAATTAAATTTTCCTCACACCATTCATTAAAATCATAAGCATCACGACCAAATTCATTATATAAAGAAACTAATTCATCATCAGATTTTAGTAAATTACAAATCTCTAAAAACTCAGAACTATCAGTAAAAGAATCAAATAATGAATGAGAATATTTATGAAAAGGAACTCTAAGAAGATCTTTAACTGTTGTATTAGGCTCAATAGTAGATATTATATAATTATCAAACTCAAAATTTTGAGAAGATATAGGATTTAAACTATAGTAAAAAGTACACACATAATCATTACTTAAAGTTACTCCACAAACATTTTCAATAAATTTTACTATATCTATATCATTTGAATACAATAATTCATTTAATTTAGAAGCTTTTTTGTTTAAAGATGATTTATGTTTATTAAAATAAGATTTAAAATAATCATCATAAAAACAATTAAAAAATACATTAATATCATTTTTCAAGTCAGAAGATAAATTTAAATTTTCACTAGAAACTAAAGTATCTACTATATCAGATACACTAGCCTTATCATCTAAATTAATAACAGAGTTTGTATAGCTCCAAGAAGAATTAGCGTTAAATATATTTTTTAGCTTAAGCTTCATATTATCATCCATAGAATTATAAGTTTTTTTAAGCCATTTATAATGCTTTTTTGCATCTCTTGAAGTGTTATTGTATAAATCTTCATAATTTAAATTATTAGTTGAGTTTTCTATGTTTATAGTATATATTTCATAAGCAGTTTGAATTAATGAAATCTTTAATGAAGGACCATTAACTTTAATGTCAGAATTGTAATTTATATCTTTATTATTTTTGCATCCTGTAAGTATGAATAGTGATAATATATTTAAAATAACAATAAGTTTTTTTATATTCACAATATCACTCCTTATATAATAAAATTTAACCTGTAAATTAAAATACCTTTTAAAATCATTCAACAAGAAATCCTTATAAAATATGGTGATATTAATAAAAAAATAGCAAAAAAATAAAAAAGTAAAAATTATATATTTATAGTTGGAATTTTTAGTAATCAAAATATGTCATAAAAAATAGAATTGGATAAATTAAGAAGATAAGAAATTTTAAAATGTTTTATAAATGATATGTTTTAAGTTAATGTTGAAAAAGCAGATAATAATTTAGAAAGTAAGAATGTACACAATATATCAACAAATAATTGGATTATATATAAAGATTTATGTAAAAATTATATTTTATTAAACACTAATACAAATGAACAGATAAAAAAAGTATATGATGAAGGAAATGAAAGATTCCTTTCAGCACAAGAGGCAGTTGATGCTCTTAATAATAAGTAAGTTATAAATTAGCAAACTGAATGAAATGTTAAAATCAATTAATGTTATAATATGATAAAGGTCGTAATTGTTATAAATTGTGAAATAATATTGCCTAAGTAGAATAGTTTTTAATTTTAGTTTGTTTAATATAAAAGTATAATGTATAATTATTGTAATATTAAAAGTATTAATCGAAGGATGTAAATAGATATTTAGTATTCTATAGTAAGAGGTGATTAAGTGATTGAAGAAAAACTAAGATTAGAGTTAGAGAGTATATTTAAAAAATATAAAGAAATAGAACAAGTAGTATTATTTGGCTCAAGAGCTAGACAAGATAATAAATACAATTCAGATATAGATTTATGTTTATTCGGTGAAAAAATAACACATTTAATACAAGCGAAAGTAACTATGGATATAGAAGAAGTAAATACACCTCTAAGTTTTGATATACTAAATTTTAATGAATTAACAAAAGAAAAACTAATTGAAAATATAAAAAATGAAGGGATAATAATATATAATGGCTAAAAAATTAGATGAGAGAAAAGAAGATTTCTATAAGGCATTAAAAAGGTTGGAAGAAGCTCTTAAAAAGGATATATCAGATGATATTATAATAGATGGAATTATACAAAGGTTTGAATTTACATTTGAACAAGCTTGGAAGGTAATGAAGCTATATCTAGAAGATCAAGGTATACTAGATGAAGCACTAGCACCAAGAAGTACAATAAGATGTGCATTTAAACATAAGCTGATAAATAATGGTGATGTATGGATAGAGATGATGTTAGATAGAAATAGGACATCTCATATGTATGATGAAGAAACAGCAGTTAATATAGTAAACTTAGTAAAAGAAAAATATATAATAGAATTTAATAAACTAAAAGATTTTTTAGAGTATTAATAATATTTATTATAAATACTACAATAATATAAATTAGTTCACAATCTTAATATAATAAGAATTAAATCAAGAGTTGTATGAATAAACAATACATCTCTTGATTTTTTATTATTTAAAATTTAGATAATTTTAAACATTATGTTAAAATATAATCTAGTATTAAAATATAAAAAACTAAAGGAAGAAAGATATGGACCTAAAAGAAAAAATAGATAATTTACCTAAAACCCCTGGAATTTATATGATGAAAGACAAGTATGGAGATATTATATATGTAGGTAAATCAAAAAAGCTTAAAGAAAGAGTAAAAAGCTATTTTACAAACTCTAAAAATCACTCAAAAAAGGTAAAGAGAATGGTAAAAAATATTGAAGATTTAGATGTGATATTAACAGATACTGAGTTAGATGCATTACTTCTTGAATGTGAAATGATTAAAAAAATTAGACCAATGTATAATCAACTAATGAAAAATCATGAAAATTATTCATATATAAAAATCAATAAAAATATAAATTATCCATATATAGAAGTATCAAAAGAAATAGAAGATGATAGCTTATATTTGGGACCATATACTATGGATAAAAAGCTAGATGAAATAGTAAATATAATATCTAGAGAATATAAAATTAGAACTTGTAAAATAATGAATAAATGCATAAAGTATGATTTAAATAAATGCGTAGGACCATGTAGAGAAATTATATCAAGAAAAGATTACAATATCATAATAGATAAAATAATAAACGACTTAAATAATTCAAATGAAAATTTAATAAATATATTAAATAAAAAAATGCAAGATGAGATAAGTAAACTTAACTTTGAAAAAGCAAATGATATAAATCATGATATATCTTTATTAAAAAGCTTATCTTATAAACAAAATATAATAAATAATGCAAATGAAAATAAGCTAATACTTGCATGGATTAACTTAGACAATGAAAATATAAAAATATATATTATAAAAGGTGCAAAACTATTAAAATCAGAAATAATAAAGATAGAGAATTTTAAACTTAATGATTTAATATATAAAATAAAGGAAAATATATTAAAAGATAATGAAGATATTGATGAGGAAGTAGTAGATAAATACTATATAGATTTTGCTAATATAGTATATTCTTATATTAAAAATAATAAAGATATAAACTATAAATATATACAATAATAAAGTATAAAAAAGCGACAGTAAAATTACTGTTGCTTTTGATTATTTCAAATGAAGTAAAATTTATAATTTTTTTATATAAATTACAGAATTTAGGGGTATATATAAAGAGGAGTTTTTATTAGGTGCGTTATCTATATGTCTTCTTAGTAACACTATTTCATAAGGTGTAGCAACTATTATTTCTCCATACAACTTATCTTTAGATAAATATGTGTAAATTTCTACATATTGGTTTAAAAGTGACATAGCTAATTCATACATGATATCAGCTCCTTAGCATGATATGTCTTACTATAATATATGAATTTATACATAAATATGACACTAAAAAAAATAGTTATATTCCAAAATATGTAATTATATGATAGTATTAGTGAAGAAAAAATATCCACATATAAATAACTACATATAATGAAACAATAGATAATAAAATAGAGAGGAGTAAATATGTTTTCAAAATTATTAGTAAAAACATTTATAAAAGATAGTGAAAATATTGAAAATGAAAATGTAAGAAGTAAATATGGATATGTAGGTGGAATAGTTGGAATAATAGCAAACTTTATACTATTTGGAGTAAAATTATCAGTAGGATTATTAACATCAAGTATAGCTATAATGGCTGATGCATTTAATAACTTATCAGATATGGCATCATCAGTTATAACAATAGTTGGATTTAAATTAGCAAGTATACCACCTGATAAGGAACATCCTTTTGGACATGGTAGACTTGAATATATATCTGCACTTATAGTTGCTTTTATGGTAATGCTTGTTGGGGTTCAATTTGTAAAATCATCAATAGATAGAATACTAAATCCAGTACCTATAAAATTTGAAATAATACCATTTATATTACTTTTCATATCAATACTTGTGAAAGTATGGTTAAGTAGATTTAATAAGTTTATGGGAAATAAAATAAATTCATCTGCATTAAAGGCTGCATCAGTTGATGCAATGGGGGATGTATTCACATCAACTACTGTTTTAGTAGCATTTTTAGCATCTAAATTTACAAGTATTCCAATAGATGGATATGCAGGAATACTTGTATCAGCAGCAATACTTTACGCAGGATATTCATTAGTAAAAGAAACTATCAGTCCGTTACTTGGGGAAGCGCCTGATCCTGAACTTGTTAAAGGTATAAATCAAGCAATACTTTCATATGAGCATATACAAGGAGTGCATGATTTAATAATTCATAATTATGGTGTTGGTAAGTCAATAGCATCTGTACATGCAGAAATACCAGCAGATATAGATATAATGACAATACATGATATAATAGATAGGGCTGAAAGAGAGATATCAGAAAAGTTTAAAACTCACTTGGTAATACATATGGATCCTATATGTGTTGAAACTGAGGAAGTAGCATATACAAGAAATGAAGTAGAAAAGATAATAAAGTATAATCCAGTTATAAAATCAATGCATGATTTTAGAGTTGTTGGTCACGGAGAACATCAAAGTATAATATTTGATGTTGTAGTTGATAATGACAAGATGGTTAAGATTATGACTGAAGATGAGTTAAAAGAAGATATAATTAATGCTATAAAGGATGTACATCCGGAGTATAATTGTATAATAACTATAGATAGAGACTATCATTAAAATTTAGATTCGATAAAAAGTATGAGCTAAAGCTCATATTTTTTTATAGGAAAATTATAATATAAAATAACAATACCTTAGTATTTTAAGTTGCTGAGGTATTGTTTTTTATTTAATCTTTTTAAGATAATACAAAAGATGAATTATAATATTAAATTTTAAATATATAAAGATAATCTGAGTGTTATAACTATAATAAAATATAATTATAAATATCAATTAGTATGTATCCATAAATATAGTTATTTTGAATTATTAATGTTATTCATTCCCTTTGACCATTTTGTTACTTCATTTAATGCATTTACTAAATTTAATCCGTTTGGAGTTAATGAATATTCTACACGTGGAGGAATTTCATTATATTGAATTCTTTTAACTATATTTTCTTTTATTAGTTCTTTCAAAATTTTAGTGAGCATTGCATCTGTGATACCACTTAATTCACGTTTCAATTCATTAAATCTAACATATTCTGATTCATATAATGCCCATATAAGTCTTATTTTCCATTTTCCACCTATAATATTAGCTACATATTCCAGTGGACAATCAGGAAGTGAGAATTTATCTTTGGTCAATCTAATCAACGCTCCTTTAATATGTTATTTTTTATATCTATTATAATACAGATAAATACACAATACTATATTTTATTATAGTAAATATAAATTTATTGCGTACTTGTAAGATATAGATATTAGAATATAATTAAATCTGTAAGAAGTGTATAACCTAACTTAAGTTAATATTAATAGATGTACATTTATTAAAATAAAAAATAAATTAATGGAAAGTGGTGTTTATAAATGAAAATAGAAATTTGGTCAGATTACGCATGCCCATACTGTTATATAGGAGAACGTCAATTAGAAAAGGCTTTAGAGAGTTTATCAGGTAAAGAAAATATAGATATTAGTTATAAAGCTTTTGAACTAGATCCAAGTGCTAGTTATGAAGTAACAACTAATACAAAGGATAGAGTTGCAAAAAAATATGGTTATACTAGTGAACAAGCACAACAAATGATAGATAATGTAACTAGATATGCTAAAAGTGTTGGATTAGATTATAATTATGATACAGTACCTTATACCAACACATTTGATGCCCATCGTATTGCAAAATATGCAGAAACTAAAGGAAAAGGATTAGAAATGTCAGAAAAATTATTCCATGCATATTTTACTGAAAATAAAGAAATGAGTGATCATAAGGTTTTAACTGATATTGCTGTTGAACTTGGTTTAGATAAATTAGAAGTAGAAGATGTATTAAAAAATAACAAGTTTTCTGAAGATGTTCGTAATGATGAATATGAAGCTAATAGACTTAGAATACATGCAGTTCCATTCTTTTTAATTAACGGAAAATATTCACTTTCAGGTGCTCAACCACCAGAGGCATTTGAAAATATTTTTGAAAAAATATTACAAGAAGAAAAAATACAAGCTTATAATTTAGAGGGGATAAGTTGTAATAGTGATGGCTGTAGTATTGCCTTAGATAAGAAATAATAAAGCTAACAGATTATAATTTGTAGTGAGGATACAAATGATCAGAAAATTACCGGTAACAGGTGTATTTACAGTAAATTCATATTTTTTAATAGATAGTGAAACAAATCATGGCTTTTTAATTGATCCAGGAGCAGAACCTAAGAAATTATTAAATTATATAAAGGCAAATAATTTAACCATTGAAAAAATTCTTATAACACATGGTCATTTTGATCATATTGGCGCAGTAAAAGAAATAAGTAAATCGCTAAATATACCAGTTTATGTACATGAGAAAGGTGAAAAATATATTCAAAATCCAGTATGGAATTTATCAGCTGATTGTGGACAATATATTACTATAAAAGCAACAAATTATATAAAAAATAATGATGTAATTAAATTAGAAGCTAATCCTAACATAACATTACGAGCTATTCATGTTGCAGGACATACTTTAGATGGAGTTGTTTTTTATAGTGAAAGTGAAAAAGCAGCATTTGTAGGGGATAATATTTTTTATGGTGAGATAGGTAGAAGTGATTTTTATGGTGGAGATTTAGTTACATTGTTTACTGAAATTAAAAATAAAATTTTAACAATGCCTGAAGAGACTGTACTTTATCCTGGACATGGTCCAGCAACAACAGTAAGACATGAGAAAAATACAAATCCTTATTTTTGTAAGTAGATTTAAATTTATATTTTAAAAAGTTTATATATTGTGAGTAAACATAATTATAGCTTTCAATTATAATTTATACTTTAGATTTAGTATTATAAAAATAGTGGATTTTAAACGTCAAGTATTATATTTATTATTTGAATGCTATAAAAGGGTTAAAAGGAGCTACTAAGTTTATAGAAACTAGTAGTTCTTTTTATATAATAATTTAATATATAAAAAACTTAGAATATAATAAAGAAGATGAGGAGTTTATATGATAGTAGATAGAGACAAGTGTATAGGTTGTACTTTATGTAAACAAGATTGTATGGTAATTGGCTATCCAAGGGTAAAATATAAGACAATTGTACCAAGAAAAAAGGCAAAGGTCACAATATTATAATAAGTTTTAAGGTTAAAAAAGACACAATTTATATTGTGCCTTCAGAGCGTAGACAAAGTCTATGCTCTTTTATTTTCGTCAATACTTTTTATGAGATGACAAAGATGTTAACTATAAGAAAATATTCAATTATTTTTTAATTACACAATTAGCTAACATAGACTAATAAATAGATTAAGTATGTATAACATTGTTAATAAAAATAATATATTAAATATTAATGATATTTCTATTTTAATTATAGACTTAATCATTGGTGGTCTATCGAAACTATTTCTCTTATATTTTTTATTCTTATAATATTTACAGTAGTACTTTTGAAACTTTAAAATAAGAAATACTATTATAAATATATAAAACACAGTAAACACTAACATAGTAGCAAGACCAGTTAAATAAACAAAAACACGAGCTATACAAAGTATAAGTCTATAGCATAAAAACATTAAAAATAACACAAAAGATCCTAGAACTATAGATGTTAACAGTGCAAGTTTAGAATCAATATTTTTATTCATTATAATATCTCCTTTAATATTTAATACTATATTATATTAAATAAATAACATTTATTAGAACGTAAAAATAGCTACAAGATTAAAATAAATATTATAAATTTATAGTTCAAAAAATGATTTGAAATGTATATAAAAATAAATATTGAAAAAAATTGTAAAATATATTACTATAAAAATATAGAACATGTTCGATATAAAATAGAACAAAAACAAAACTTAAAATTATACATATAAAGGAGCTAAATAATGCAGTCACAAAGGGGATATTTTAAAACTAATATACAGGTATTAAAATTTGATAACATAAAAGACATAGATAAAATAATATTTAATCATTACATAACAAAAAAAGTAAACTATAACAATATGAATGGAAATTTACCAAAAGGTCAATTCTACATAAGCAATGGCACAGTTTCTAAGGATTTAAACATATCAATAGGAAAAGCAAAAAGGCTTATAAAAAACTTTAAAGAATTAAACATAATACAATTAATTCAATTAGGAAACACTGATAATAAGCCATCAGTATATGAATACAATAATAACACCTACCTAGGTCATGACCTAGGACACAACCTAGGTAGCAATATTAAAGAAGCTAGTGATAGCAATAATTTATGTTTATTAAACGAACATATATACGACATAGATAACGATATAGAGAACAGCCACTCTAAAAAAGATAATATAAATAATAATAAAATACATTCTTGTGTAGTTGATTATTTAAATAAAAAAACAGGTAAAAGATTTAAAAAAACTTCAGTTAAAACAAAATCTCTTATAAATGCAAGGCTTAACGAAGGATTTGATGAAGAAGACTTTTATAAGGTAATAAATATAAAATCAAAACAATGGTTAAATACTGAAATGGAAAAATATTTAAGACCAGAAACTTTGTTTAGCAATAAATTTGAGGGATACTTAAACGAAGAAGTTGATACAAATGAGGATATAGATGATTTAGATGATATAAAACCATTTGATATAGAATTTGATTTTTAAAATAAAGTTAATTAGGGGGAAGCAACGTGGCACTATTAGAAGCTATAAATATCGAAAACTCAATACTAGGAAGTATTATACTAGATAACACATTAGCATATAAGCTAGATGAATTAAGTAAAGATATGTTTTCTGTATCCTACAACAAAGAAATATTTGAAATAATGAATTACTTACATAAAAACAATTACACATTAGATATACCAACAATAAAAACTAAATTAGATGAAAGAAAAGTAGATGTAATGATTTCTTACATAAGTAATTTATCAGCAATAGGTGAAACTTATGCAATAGATACACATATAAACATATTAAAGGACAAGTTTAAAAGAAAATGTATAAAGAATAGCTGTATGAATTTAATAACTGAAATAGTTGAAAATAAAGATATAGATTCATCTCTTTTTAAATTTGAAAATGATATAAAAAATACAATAGACAAAGATAGCGAAGATAAAGATGACATGAGTTCTATTTGTGAAAGAATACTAGATTTTCTTGAAAATGATAAAGAAACTAATCTTAAATTTGGAGTACCTTTGTTAGATGATGTTATAGGAGGACTTTTTAAAGGGGAACTTACAACTATTGCTGCTAGAAGTGGGGTTGGAAAAACTGCATTAGCTCTTCAAATAATGTTAAACTGTGCAAGTCAAGGTAAAAAGGTACTATTTATAAGCAGGGAAATGAGTAATGAGCAAATAGTTATGAGAAATATAAGTAAAAAAACAGGCATAAGTGCTAAAAGTTTAAAGTATAAAAATTTAAAGGAAATAGATTGGAAAAATATTATAGATGTAATGCATGAGTTTAGCAAAGATAATTTAATATACATAAATGATAGAATAAGTACAATTCCTCAATTAAAAAGAAGAATAAGACAAGTTAAGCCAGATTTAGTAATAGTAGATTATTTACAGCTTTTAACTATAGAACAAAGTTTACAAAATAGGGAAAGGGAAGTTGCAAGCTTATCTAGAGAACTTAAAAATATAACTTTAGATTTTCATATACCTGTAATACAGTTAAGTCAATTAAATGATGAAATGAAGGATTTAAGACCTTGGGGAGAGCGTCCTATGAGAGATAGTAAGGCAATATTTCATGATAGTAATAATGTAATATATATACACGAACCAGTACTTTCTGATTTTGAAGAAGCAATTATAAAGATTAAGAGAGATAAAAAAAGTGTACTTAAAGCAAGAGAAGAGGGAATAAAAATAGTAGATTTAATAGTTGCTAAATGTAGAGATGGAGAAACAAAATTTAGACATTATTGCTACAATGGACCAAGGCTACATTTTCAACATATAGATTATTAGGAGGGTAATATGGATTATATAAAATTTGAAGATATTCCAGAGGAGTTTGTAGGAGTTGCCACATTTATGGGAATAGATAAATTTATTGAGTTTTGCAATGAATATGGGGGGATAGCAATTTATTTTCCAAGTAAGAAAACACTTCTTAGAAATGGAAGAAATAGAGAGATTATAAAAAGATACAATGGAAAAAATATAAAAGATCTTGCAAGGGCATTTGAAATAAGTGAGGTACAAGTTAGAAATATTATCAAAGATTCACTTTCTTTTAATGATGTATCAGTTAATTAATTTATTTAAAAATGAGATATTCCTAACTAATTAAACAATAATAAAGGGTAGCAATTGCTACCCTTTATTCATACTTAAAATATTTTTAGACAGCTCATTTATACTATCTGTTAAAATTGTAAGTTTTCCTTCAATTCTAACAAGTAAATACATACTTATAGCAATTGGAAAACCTACATTTGCAATCAGAACTTCTAAATTACCATCCATATATTACATTAAAATTCTAAGTCATAATTAGTAGTATCAGTTTGTACGACTTTTGCAGAAACTAAAGATGCTAAATCAGCTCCACCTGGTGCGAATATGTTTTTCTCTATTATAAGTTCCATAGCAGTTTTTACTTCTTCTTCACTTAAGTCCTCTCTTGGGTTGTCAACTGTTAATGATACTTTTTTATCATCTGTAGTTTTAAAAGTCATAACTAATTTTTTATTTAATTCCATAATAAAATCCTCCTAATAATATAAAGTATTTCAAAATTTAAAATCTTAATTGTTAAAAATGAGCGAAGCGAATCTTATGCTAAAGTTGTGTTATCTATTTTAGCTATTTCTAAAACAGGATATTCTTGAAGTGATTCTATAGCACTTGCAACTTCATATACATCTTCATTTGATGCGTTGTATTTAACATTTGAAAATGTCTTACTTTTTACTTTAGTGTTACCTGTTAATTCATCTTTTCCTAAATCAAATTTTAATCTAAGTCCTGCTGGATTATTTAACACTATAACTGACATATAGCTACCTCCTAAGTTTTATATTTTAGCTTTAGTAAAGCTTATATTTATATATTAACTAGAAAGTTGTAAGTATAATTTCAATGTAGTTTTCTAAAGTATATTTAAAAGTATTTTCCTCGAAAGTTTTTATTTAAAAATCTACAATTATATTAAGCTAACACAGTGATAGATTTTAGTATCAAATTTACATTTATATTTAAATTTTTTGGAGGGTAAAATGAAGTTAATAAAAGAAGATATATATGAACACTTAGAACTGTTGTATGAAATTGTAGGAGAGGAAAAGTATTTAGAAATAGTTAGGATGTATGGGGGAAGTAACCTTTATATACCAACTTATAAAGCTACTATTAGAAATAGTAGAAATAGAGAAATTAAGAAAAAGTACAATGGAGTTAATGCAAAATATCTTGCTAGTGAATACGGTATGAGTGTTAATAATATTAAAAACATTATTAAGCAAAACTAAATAGATATATTATAGTAGTAACAGCACTATATAAATATTATAAAAATTAGATAAAGGAAAATATAAATATATTATAGAAATAATATTTTACTATATATAATTATTATCAATTACAAAATGTTTTTAATAAAGGGGGATTTATGATAAAACTAAATAATTTAACTAAAACTTACATAGATAGCAAAATATCAATAAAAAGTACTCACTTCAATAAAGAAAATTCCTATCTAATACTAGGTCCATCAGGTAGTGGAAAATCAACAATGTTAAATTTAATAGGAGGATTAATAAAACCAACATCAGGAAGTATACAATTAAGTTTAAATAATCAAACAATAGATATAACAAATTTAAAAGATAAACAATTAAGAAAATTAAGATTAGATAACATAGGATATATATTGCAAGATTTTAAACTATTTGATGATTTTACAGTAAAAGATAATATAGAAATTTTACTAAATTTATCTAATAAAAAAATATCCACTCAACAATTAAAAGAAATACTAAAACAAGTTGGATTAGAACATAAAATAAATTCTAAGGTAAAACACCTATCAGGTGGTGAAAAACAAAGAGTGGCAATTGCTAGGGTCTTAGCTAATGATTACGATATATTATTATGTGATGAGCCAACGGGGTCATTAAATAAATCATTAGCAAATGAACTTATACAACTTATAATTGGTGTACATAAAAAAGCAAAAAACACTTTAATAGTAGTGTCTCATGATGAAACAATGGCAAAATATTTTGATGAAGTAGTAAGATTTGAAAACTTAATAGAAGGAAGTGAGTAATTATGTTTAAATATGCTCTTAAAAGTATAAAATCGAAAAAAATTATATCTATACTTTATGTAATTGCACTAAGTATATCTATGACTATAAGTATGTTGTCTATAAATATATCATCACAAATTCAAGATGGATTTTTTAGAGTAGATCAAAAATATGATGTTGTAATAGGAAATAAAGGAAGTAGTACGCAACTATTAATGTCTAGTGTATTTTTCTCAGAAGAACCATTAGGAACCTTGCCATATTCAGTAGTTGATGATATAAAGAAAATCGATGAATCTATGAAGGTAGTGCCAATTGCCTTAGGAGATAATTATAATGGATCTAAAATAGTAGGAACAGAGCCAAGTTTATTAGAGGGATATGAATTTTCAAAAGGCGAAGTTTTTGGTGAGGACTTTGAAGTAGTTGTAGGTAGTAATGTAGCAAAAGCATATAACTTAGAAATAGGTTCTCAAATTATTTCTTCTCATGGTGCAGGTGATATAATAAGTGGACATGATCATAGTGATAATCCTTATAAGGTAGTAGGAATATTAAAAACAACTAACACTTCTTATGATAATGTAGTATTTACAGATATTTGCAATATATGGTCAGCTCATAGTACACATGATGAAGATGAAATTCACAATGAAGAAAATTTACATAGTAATGAGGAAAGTCATAACCATGATGAAGAACATTCTCATGAAGATGAAGTATTAGAAATAGATGACCCAAATCATAGTCATAATCATAATAATGGTGAAGTAACAGCAATATTAGTTCGTAGTGGAAACTTAGGAAATGCAAATCAAATAATAACAGAATTTAATATAGATGATAAAGATTTACAAGCTATAAATGTAACTCAAACATTAAGAAAATTAATGGGTAATATAGATATAAGTAAACAAATTGCATTACTATTATCTAGCTTAGTAGTTATACTTGCAATAATAATAGTTGTAATTATGACTTACATGATGCAAAAAAACTATGATAAAGACTTAGAAATATTATATATACTAGGAGCCAGTAAAGGGAAAACTATATGCTATTTAGGATATCAAAATATAGTACTTATTATTTTAGCTTTATTAACTTCCTTAATTGGTAGAAATATAGCTTTAAACTTAGCCAATAAAATATCAAGTAGCTTAGGTATAGTTTTAGTTATAGATAAAATATATAATCTAGAATTTACAGTATTATTATCAATAGTAGTATTTAGTATGTTACCATGTATATTATACATACTAAAAAGAAGGGGGAATAAGGAGGAACAATAGATATGTTTAAAAAAGCTGTAATATTAATTTTTACAATTGTAATTATAGCATTATTAGGAGGATGTGATAGTACTAAATTAAAAGAAGTAGATGGTGTAATAGAATTAAAGTTTAAAGATACTATAAAAACGTTGGAATTAAAGGAAATAGACTCTAAAACAGTGAGTATGATAGGCTTTATGTCTACAAGTACTCCTTTAAATGGAGAATATACATATTTAATGAATATGCCATATCAAAACTGTGCATTTTGTGTTCCAAATACTGATTCTTTAGTAAATACTATAGCAGTATATCCAAAACAGGGAAAAAAATTTGAATTTACTGATGTACCTGTAAAAGTAACTGGAACTTTAGAATTTGCAAGTATTACAGATAGTATGGGATATAGTTATGAATATAGAATAAAAGATGCTAAATTAGAAGTAGCAGATATAAGTGAATTAGAAGAGGATATAAAAATATACACAGCTTTAATAAATCAAGGTTTTGCAGAATCTATGGAAAATATATTTAAAACTATATATAAAACTATCAATTATGAAAAAGAAGAGGAATTACAAAAATTAGATACTAATTTAACAAAAGATGTAAAAGATATGTTTGAAAACTTAGATAAATCTAATTATAAGGAAATGATATCTGTAATATCGTCTATAGACAAATTAATAATAGATATAAATAATGATATAGAATCAGAAAATTACGATAAGCTTGTTCAGTATAATAATAAAGGAAATGAATTATATACTACTTATTCATGGTGGCTACTTAAACCTGAAATATAAGATATTAAAAATAGATATAATTAAATATTTTAATAAAAATAAGGATATAGTTATTTTATATCCTTATTCTTAATTATAGTAAATTTTTATACTATTGTGTATGACTTGAATTTGAATGAAAAATATAAATAGCTTTGGTTATATAAAATGTTTGGCAAATACATTATTAAAATGAAGTGAATTTTATAGAAAAATTATATAAAAGCATAGACGAACATCTAAGTAAATAGTAAAATTTAACAGTAAAGTAAAATTTTGGGGAGAGTTAAAATTGAAAGAATTAATGAATCTATTTTGGTCATTTTGTAGAATAGGTGGTCTTACATTTGGTGGAGGATATGCAATGTTACCTATGCTACAAAAAGAAGTTGTAGAAACTCATAAGTGGGCAACAGAACAAGAACTACTAGATTATTATGCAGTAGGTCAAGCAACACCTGGGGTAATAGCAGTAAACACAGCAACATTTATAGGATACAAAGAAAAAGGAATATTAGGAGCTATATTTGCAACTAGTGGTGTTGTATTTCCATCACTGGCTATAATAATGTCTATAGCAGGATTTATAGATAGTTTTTCTGATTTAAATATAGTACAACATGCTTTTTCTGGAATAAGAGTAGCAGTTGGTGTACTTATACTTAATGCACTTGTAAATTTGGTAAAAGGATCTGTTAAAGATATACTTGGAATAATATTATTTGTAGCTACATTTATAATATCAATATTTTTTAATATATCTGTAGTTTATATTGTTGTGGCTTCGGCATTAATAGGAATCATAAGTGACTTTGTTAATAGAAAAAGAGGTATTAAGCAATGATTTATTTAATATTATTTTTAGAGTTTTTTAAAGTTGGATTATTTACTATAGGAGGCGGTTTAGCTTCTTTACCATTTTTATATGAATTAGCAGAAAAATATACTTGGATTACCAAATCTATGATTGCTGATATGATAGCAATATCTCAATCAACACCAGGACCAATTGGTATAAATATGGCTACGTATGTAGGATTTAAATCAGGAGGAATACTTGGAGGAATAATAGCAACTTTTGCTATAGTACTTCCTTCCTTTATTACTATAATTATAATTGCAAACTTTTTAAATAAATTTAAAAATAGCAAATTAGTTGATAGCGCATTTAAAGGTTTAAGACCTGCAGTAACTGGACTTATTGCTGTTGCTTGGTTTGAAATTATAAGAATATCTATAATAAATGTTAATAGTTTATTTGATATAGTTATAAATTTAAAAGCTTTAATAGTGTTTTTAGCTATACTTTTATTAACTAAAAAGTTTGATAAACATCCAATAGTTTTTATAGGTATAGGTGCACTTGTTGGTATAATATTTAAATTATAAAATAAAAAGGAGAAGTTAAATTGAATAAAAAAAATATTGTTAAAGTTTCTTTATTAATTGTAATTGTTATGTTTTTAGGGGTTGTATCCTATTCTTCTAAAATAGCTAATCCATTTGTTGGATTAAAGGGATTAATACAAATATCTATAGGAAAAGAAAAGGTTGAAAAAATTTCGGATAAACCATTAAGATATATAAGTAAATCATATGAGGATTTTACAACTTATATGAAGTCACAAGGCTATACTGTAGAACAATTTGGCAGAGGGTTTCAACTACAAAAAGATGCAGAAAGTAAATTGTTAGTATCAGAAGGTTTTATGGGAATGTTTGAAATATTTAGTGAGTAAATAAAAGATAATTCATATTCAAATAAATTAATAGTTCATTAATAAAAATACTGAATAATTTTTTATTAGCTTCTAAAAATATAAATAAGAAAATTTTTAGGAGGGATAAAATGGACTTTAGAAATGATGGAATGATAGGGAACTTACCTAAAAATATAAATAAAGAAGTACCAACTCCAAATGCTGATGCAAGTAGAATAACAAAACTTATAAAGCATAGTGGTGATGTTGTTGGATATGAATTATCAAATGGTCAAAGAATAACTAAGGATGAAGGAATTCAAATGGCTAAAAATGGAGAAATAGCAGGAGTTGCTGTTGCTACTAGAAAAGGAAATGAATATTTAAGAAGCTTACCTGATGAAAGCGAAAACAACAACTTAAGTAATTTACCTACTATAACTGATTAATAAATAAGGTCTAAGAATTATATATTATAACTCTTAGACCTTTTATTTTTAAATAAAATAAACTATAAATAATTTCCTGAGAAAATGTTTCTTATATTAAGTTGACTTAATTTTAACTATATTATATTGACATTAAAATATAAAACAATTAAACTGTTATTACAGGTGTATATACAGCAAGGGGGATTTTATGAATAGTAAATTAAATACAAAAGAAGTTATTATGTCGGCATTACTTTGTGCTATAGGAATTATGATACCAATGATTTCACCAATAAAAATAGTACTTGAACCAGCATCATTTACATTGGCAAGTCATGTTGCAATATTTATAGCTATGTTTATATCAACTAAAGTGGCATTACTTGTTACAGTAGGAACTACTATAGGATTTTTTATAGGTGGTTTTCCTATAGTTGTTGCAATAAGAGCATTAAGTCATTTAGTTTTTGTAATTGTTGGAACAAAGTTAATTAACAATAAGAAAAGACTTACTATTAAAGAGTCTTTAGGAAGTTCATTTATTATAGGGGTGATTCATGGTATTTGTGAAGTTTTAGTTGTTATACCATTTTACTTTAATGCATCATTATCAGCAGCATATTATGATAAAGGATTTTTACAAGGAGTTATATTATTAGTAGGGGTTGGAACGGTTATACATAGTATGTTAGATTTTTCTTTATCAGTATACATATGGAACTTACTTCCAAAAAGGTTTGTAAATGAAATAGGTAAGGAAGAAAAATTAGGGAAAGTGCAAAAAATCTAGGATATCCTAGATTTTTTTTACGCTTAAAGAAATTATATTACTTCAATACTTGTGGATAAACTTAAAAATATAGTTATGTCAATGCATTGGATTTGAGCGTAAAAAATATGTTGAGCAACGGACGAAGTCGTTGGCGACATGAGCGAAGCGAATTTTTTATTAGAAGAAATATTAATGTTGTTTAAAAATCCATAATGAAAAATATCAACTCTTATTTTGATGTATTTTAAGAAATAGAAAAAGCTATTTTAAATAAAGGATATGTTTTAAATAAAGGCTATGTTTTAAATAAGTGTTTCAAATGATATAATTAGAATATAAACTTAATGTAAATTTTAACTAAAAGGAGATAGTATAAGTGAATATAGATAATAATTTTAACCATGTTGCATTTCTGTGGAATATAGCAGAAAGTTTAAGAGGTACATATAAAGAAGAAGACTATAGAAAAGTAATGTTACCACTAATAGTAATAAGAAGATTTGATTGTCTATTAGATGATCATGATAGAGAAATAATAAAATCAGTATACGAAGAATACGACTTCTTACCAGAAGAAGAAAGAGATGAGCTAGTAATAGTAGACTTAAAAGAAAATCACAACATAAACTTACAATTTTACAATGTAAGTGATTTTACATGGAAAAAACTATTAGATGATAGTGAAAATATAAAATCAAACTTTGAAGAATATCTAAACGGATTCTCAAACAATGTAAAAGAAATAATAGGTAAATTTAAATTTAAAGATGAAATAAATCAATTAGATAAAAAAGACAAGCTATATGCAGTCCTTAGTAAAATGTATGAAGTAGATTTACATATAAATTCTGTATCTAATAATAAAATGGGATACATATACGAAGAAATGCTAAGAAGATTTACAGAAAACTCAGCAGCAGGAGAGCAATACACACCAAGAGAAGTTATAAGACTTTGTATGGAAATGCTATTTATGGGTAAAGAAAACTTCCTTACAGAAGAAGGAAAAGTAATATCTATAGCAGACTTTTGCTGTGGTACAGGGGGAATGTTATCAATAGCTGAAGACTATATAGAAAAAATAAACCCAAGTGCAATAGTAAATGTATATGGACAAGAATTACTTGATGAAAGTTTTGCAATATGTCAGGCAGATATGCTAATGAAAGGTCAAAATCCAGATAACATAAGACTTGGAAATACTTTAACACAAGATAGATTTAGTGGAGAAAAAATAAGATTCTTAATATCAAATCCTCCATTTGGTGTAACTTGGAAAGACGAAGAAAAGAAAGTAAAAGAAGAAGCAGACTTAGGATTTGATGGGAGATTTGGAGCAGGTACTCCAAGAGTAAGTGATGGTTCATTACTTTTCCTACAAAATATGATAAGCAAAATGTATGACGATGAAGAAGGAAGCAGAATAGCTATAATATTTAACGGAAGTCCATTATTTACAGGAGATGCAGGAAGTGGAGAATCAAACATTAGAAAATGGATAATAGAAAATGATTTACTAGAAGGTATAATAGCACTACCTACTGATATGTTCTACAACACAGGAATAGCTACATATATTTGGGTACTTACTAACAAAAAAGAAGCTAAAAGAAAAGGTAAGATACAACTTGTAAATGCTAGTGAATATTATCAATCAATGAGAAAAAGCTTAGGAAATAAAAGAAAAGAAATAACTCTTGAACAAATAGAAGAAATAAAAAATATATATGAAAAATTTGAAGAAAGTGAAAATAGTAAAATTTTTGATAACGAAGATTTTGGATATAGAAAAGTAACAATAGAAAGACCTTTAAAATTAAGCTTTAAAGTAAATGAAGAAGCTATAGAAAACGTTAAAAATACTACTCAATTTATAAACCTTGCAGTTTCTAAGAAAAAAGATATAGAAGTTAAAGAAAAAGAAGAAGCTGAAGGAAAAATAAAACAAGATAAGTTAATAAAACTTTTAGAAAGCTTTGA
>CAJFPU010000024.1 GCA_904418825.1 uncultured Romboutsia sp.
TGAACTAAATCCTTCTGCATATACAGCCACACTAGCTACAGTAAAACTCTTTTTAGCTCCATCACTATTTGTTATAGTGTGTTTCCCTTTTAGAAGGTTTGTATAACTTTCTCTATTTGCTACATCAAAGTATAAACTTAAAGGTAATACTGTTACTAAATCTATCTTATCTCCATTATCAACTACACTATATAATGCCCTGCTTAATAAAGCTCTTTTTTCTGGAACTATTTTATTAGTCTGTTTACGTGTCACAGCTCCAGCTCCTATTATGTAATGTTTATTGTCAATATTCCAAGCTCCGAATGTTCCTGCTGTTACTTCTTGGATGTTACTACAATCTACTATTTTCTTATCCCCTACTAACATTTTATAATTGCTATTTCCTAAATCCACATATATTTTCTTATTCATAATTTTTCAATCTCCTTTTCTCTACGTATTATTGCATTTTTGCAATACTTAATTTTAAAATTTTTTATGCATTCATTACTGTATTTAATGCATTTCTTACATATTTATTATTTATAAAATCCCCATTTTCCTTTTTCTTAGATAATCTATTCACTATAGGTACTAAACCACTTATACCTTTTTTACTTATAAACTCTATTGCTAATTCACTAGTTGTAAAACTTATTCTTTCTGTCATTACTTCGTCTAATATTTCCAACTCTGTTCTTAAAGAAGTTTCAGCTGGTATAAAATCTTCTGGAACTTGTGTATCAACATTTTCTTTAGATGTTTTCTTAGTATCTTTCTTAGTGTCTTTCTTAGTTTCTTTTATCTCTGGTTTAAATATAATAGCATCTAGCTTTTTAGTTTTCTTAAAATATGTATAAGCTCCAGCTCCTATTGCTTTCTTAACTTTTCTATCTAAAAAACCATTGTTCACCAACTTAGTTACTATCTTTTTAAAAGTGTCTATTTTATCACTTATCATTGGTAAATCTTCAACTAATAGTTGGTAATTTATCCAAGTAAAAACTTCACCTTCTATTTCTCTAGTAGCAAATCTTTCACTATCTATCATATCAACTATAGTTCTTAAAACTATTACATCATTTCCATTTAATTTAGCATCCATTATTGCTGTTTGTTCAAATCCCATTATGTTTGTTTTCATACTTGCCTAACTCCTTTAATCTTTATTACAAGTATTATTATAAACGTAGTATTGCAAAAATGCAATACTTGTTTTTATAAAATAAGAGATTTTTTAAAATCTCCTACTTAAAATAAAACTTATTATTTAGCTTATATGTGTTTACTCTGTCCGTTCTACCTACATAATAAACTAATCCGTGGCTCTCTAATGTTCTTAAATAAGCTACTATACTTCTAGTATCTTGAACATCTATTAAATCTCTAAACTCCTGCTGTTTCAATATAACAGTTCCTGTTTCATCAGATACTTTTATCATTTGCATATATAAATGTAATTCTTGTGCTCTTAAACCTAATTCTAAAACACTATCTTGTATACATATCATTACAACTTAACTCCTTCTGTAAATGTTATGTATTAATTATACCACACTACAAAATATTTGTTATGATGAAATATTTACTTATCTGAAATAAATAAACACATCAACCAATTGCTTATTTTATTTATTTAGTTATTTAGTAGAATAGTATATAGTAGAATAGTTATATAATAGAATAGTATGTCACGGAAAATTTTCAGTTTCTATTGTTAAGGAAATATTTCATCATCCATTAAGAATTATTTCATTGTCTATAAGAAATATTTCATCTTCTATAAAATTACTAACATTCTATCCACATACTTATCAACAGTATATACACAACTAATCTAAGAATAATTTTCTCTTAAATTTAACTTTATTATCCTTTATTTTCACACTACTACCATATGAATTTAATATAAAAACTCTATCTTTTATACTTCTAGTTCTATTAGTAGCCTGTAGCATTTTATAATGCCCTATTAAATCATTTTCAAACTTTCTAGCATTTTCTATAGATTGATGTTTAGAAAATACTTCTAATGTTTCAAATAGTAAATCATCTATTTCTTTATCAGTCATATCACTTTGTTCTTTTAGAAATGTTTCATACTTTCTCATAAAATCTAATAAATTTCTATCTATAGAATAACCAGCTTTAACGTGTGATTTCCATCTTGAATTTCTTTCATTTATTGGTATTTCACTAGAACCAATATATAAATACACAGCTGGCTCTAGTTCATATAGTTTTAAAAGTTCAGCTGAAAACATTCTTAAATCCCAAACTCGTTTATATGTATAAGGTGTAACCTTTTTCAATCCTTTTTTCATAATTAATAATCTCCTTTTTAATAAATATATTTATCTTCATAAGTATCATAATATTTTGCTCTATGATTAGCTTTTTCTCTATCTGTCATATCATAAGTATCATAGTCATAATAATCTACAGTATCATATTCTTCTTTTACTTTTCTTCTGTGTAACATTTCAACTACATATATTAAATCTAAATCCATTTTTTATATATAAAAAGAACTAGTATTTCTACTAGTCCTCTGTATGTTCCTTTCTAAATATTTCTAGTGATAATTCATCTATTATATCTCTATAAGTATCTATAACTTTTTTATCACCATCTAAAATAGTTTCCTCTATTCCATATTGACCTTCTTTAACTTCTACAGCTCCTATGTGTTTTATTCCTTCTGTAGTCTTTTTAGATATCATCATATATATAATATTATCTCTTCTATTGAAATAAGCTGATATAGCTCCTATAGCTCCATCTTCGTGTTTTAAATTATATACATATACTTTTTCTAGTTTACATCTAAACATCATTTCTATCATAAATTTATTTGGCATTAAATTTGCATCTATTATTTTTCTATCTATTATTTTCATTTTTACATATCTCCTTTATATATTAATTCATCATTTAGTTTTATATAATTAATTCCCATATCTATAGTTTGATAATTTACAGTTTTTAAATCTTCTGTTGAATAAATCAATTTAAATTCATTCTTATATTTTTTATCAAGCATCAAATTCAATGGATAAAATTTATACTTATTTAAAAGTAATTCTGTTATCTCTTCTTTAGAGTATTCATATTCATAGCTGTGATTTAAAAGCTCTAATTTATCATCTTTATGTAAGACTAACATCCATAAATTAAATTCTAACTTATTCATTTATATTGTTCCTTTCATAAATTTTATTTCTTCTCACAAACCTAGTGAAGTGAGCACGGAACGAAGTGTAGTGGTTGCGAACGGAACGTATAAGCATAGATTATTAATCTTTTCATTGAATATTAATTTTCAAAAAAAATAGGTTATCTAAATTGCTTAAATAATAAATATTACTATATAGCAAAATAGATAACCTATTTATTTATCATCCATTCTCTGAAATATTTGTCCCTGTTTATATATATCAGTAAATGGATGTTAATATTGCCCAAACCTATCGGTTTGTGCTTGGTTGTTCGACAAGCTCACAACCACAAATTTTTTGTCGGTTAGACATAATAAATATAATATAGTTACTATTAATATATTTATGATGTCTAACCGACATTTTTTTATTAATAAAAATTAACAGGACATATTTTTCTAAATGTCCCATTAAATTTTTAGGCTCTGTTAGCTAACTTCGTGATAATTATAATAAAAGGCTATGTTAGCTTTCTTTGTGATAAATATCATATAAAAATAGCCATATCTTAGTGTTTCTAATATATTAAAGCCTAAGATATGGTTATTTTTATAATTTACTATAAATAATTATCAATATATTAATAAAGTCAATTATCCTTTAAACATAAACTCATACTGGTTATTATTTTTATTTATTAAAACATTTAAAGTTCCTTCTATCTTATCATGAAAATCATTTATTGAAGTAATACTTTCTATATATATGTATTCGTTAGCACTAGAGTTTGAATTTATATTGCATGAAAGGTGTGCATCTCTTTCTTTATCGCTAAAAAATAGTTTATCTAAACTCACAGAAATCAATTCATCAGATTTATTTTCTATGATTAGTTCAATCATGCCAGCATTGTCCTTATATTGAAGATTTATAGCACTTATTTTTAAATCTTCATTATCAACTAAAACTGGATTTTCATAAAAATCAATTATATTCTCATTCTGTGCTTCTACTTTTGTTGATTCATCTACATCTGATTTATTAGAATCAATATTTTCACAACCTACTATTAATGATAATATACATGCACAGATACATGATATTAAAATATACTTTCTCATAAAATACCCCCTATTTTTTATTCCCTAATTCATAATATATAACAATTCTGAACTATGACTATATTATACTTAATATTAAATTATTTTCCAATTATAAAAAATAATTTCATTAATTTTAAACTGCAATATCTTATTTTAAGTTAGTTCAATAAGTCTATTTCTAATAGTATATCTTGTTACAAGTGTTTCTTTAGTAGCTACATTTACTAACATATCTTTAATTCTATCGGTTTTCTTATTCTTCTTACTTAATTGGAGAAATTTAAACCAAGCTAAGTAGTTTGATATATATTTTGTAGATACACCATTAAAATGCATTATCCATCTTTTAAAACTACTATGAAGTGCATTTATATGTTGTAAATGATAAACACTATCTATCATAGATTTACCTCTAGGAATTTGTTTTAATTCTATATTTAATTTATCTTTTACTCCTATATATGACTTATGTGAATCCACACAAAAAGTAGTTTCTTCACATATTTTATTATCAAAGAAGTTAATTATTTGATTCGTTGTAATTCTACCATTACAAACCGCACCCATAAGAATATTTCCTTTTCTATCAATTGCCGTTTCTATACAAATCTGTTCTTTTGAAATTCCTCTTTTTTTCTTATCATTTTTACCTTTGCCTCTTTTTCTAGGTTCTCTAGGCATCACAAATGTAGTACTTTTAGAATGGTTTCCTTTAAAAGATTCCTTAATAAAGCATTCATCAACTTCAACTATACCTTCAACTTTATCATTTTTTAATGATAGATTTATTACATCAAGTATCCTATGACGCATATAGAAAGATGTTTTAACACCTACTCCAATTTCTTCGGCACATTTTCTTATAGAAAGTCCTAATATCATTAATTCACAGTATTTTAGCCATTTATCTAGACCTAATTTTGTATTAGAGAATGGAGAAAGAGTAAATTCATCAAAGCTTGTACGACAATTTTTACAGATATATCTCTGTCTTCCGTTAGATTTTCCATTCTTATTTACATTTTTACATTGGCATTTAGGACATTCATATCCCTTTGAAAATCTACTTTCTTTAACATTATCTCTAATTTCAGATGAATTAAATAAGCTACTTAGTACTTCTTGCGCTACTGAAATTAACTCTCTAAGTTCACTCTTTTTTAAATCTTTTATCATAGCTTTTATATCTGTCTTTGGCATAATATTATATATCCTTTCTAAAATAGGTTGAAATATAGTTAATATCTATATTATAACCTATTTTAGATATAATTAATCACAAAGTTAGCTAACATAGCCAATTTTTAAAATATTTTTATATTTATATTAAGTAATATATTTTATCAATAACCTTTATAAAGCTTTTAGAATAGCTCCTACAGCTTTATAATGGCATATAAAATTCATCTTTTATTTAATATCTTAATGTATAATATTTGTTTATTTTTTATATAATTGTGTTATAATATAATTAATAAAAAAAGAGATTACATTCTATTCGCTGTAGAGAAGTGGTTTTTTGCTTTAGTAAATAAATAAGCTATGTAAGTAGCTACTAAACTAGCTATAATACTTACAATAAATTCTACCATACTTATTCACCTCCTTTCATAAGGAAGGTGTTTATCTTAAGTATGGAAACCATCAACTCTTAAAATGTAATCTCTTTAGAAACTTATTATATCATTATTTTTTATCAATTCATATAAAAAAAAATAGTACAACAACTTAATGTTATACTATTTCTTATTGATTAGAAACTAAATGAACCAGCTAATCTTGATTTTCTAGTGTTCATAGATGTTATTTCCTCTTCAATATATTTAGCTGTTCCACGTGCTATTTGTCTAGCATCTAATTGAATGCTATTTTCAACTATTGTAGTTCTTTCACTCATTAGAATTTCAACCATCTTAGCTAGTAAAGCATTATTATTTTGTAATTCTTTTATTACTTGTATGTCAGCCTTTGTATTCTGTGTTTTAGCTGGTGATAATACATTATTAACAGCTCTACTATTTTTAGTTCTAGAATTATAATATTGACCACTTAAAGCAACATTTGGTGCAATTCTAGCTTTCTCTGTTTGAGTGCTATTAATAGTGTTTCTTCTAATAGTTACCGTACCTGTGATTTTTCTACTAGAAATATAACTAGCCATTGTTGACCAATCACTCATAACTTCTCTTCTCATTTTATCAGTATAGCTTGTTGCATTTTTATATAGATTAGAAAACTGATTTTTCCCAACATTAGCAAGGTTAACAAAACTTGTTTTAGCTCCATTATATAAGTTGCTGGCTTCCTGTCTAACTTTTTGTGATGTTTTATACATAGAAGTAGCAACACCTTTATACATATCAGTCATTGCTTCTTTTGATGCTTTCCCAAGCTGTGAGAATGAATATTTAGCACCATTGTACATATCTGTTGCTGATTGTCTAATAGATTGAGATACATCTAGCATCTTCTGATAGGTTTCTGGTGTTAAGTTTTGAAGTTCATCTAACATAGCTTTTGAACTTTCAGTTGCTACTTGTTTACTAGCACCTTTTACTTGTTCTTTACCTTCTGTAACACCTTTCTTTACTCCATCAGCTTGTGCTTTACCTGTCTTTTTACCTTCTTCTTTAGCTTTTTCTTCTGATTTTAATAAATCATTGATGACCTTTTTAATTTGTGGTGTTTGTTCTGATATTTTAACCTTTACACCATCTACAAATGCAAATCCACTATCAGCTCCACTTACTTGAACTTGTGTAAATGTATCACCACTAAAAATACTCTTAATATTATCCTTTAAAGACATATCACCTTTTATAACTTCTCCACTTGATGTTATCCAAGCTTGTCCATATTCAGCACCTTTAGTTTTTGCTTCTTCTGCTGTTGGTAGATAGAAGTTATCATTTTGTGGTTTATAGTTTCTTCCAGCATTCCATATACCTTCCCAAACTCCTTTTATAAACTCTCCACCAACTTCTAAACCTGCTTCTAATATCATTCCTTTGTATTCTAAAAATAAGTCTACAGCTGTTCTAGTGATATTATATACAGCTGTTTCAATAGCTGGCATATTATTTTCTATACCTGTCTTTATAGCATCTAATATAGCTCTTCCAGCTTCCATAATAGCTGGCATATTTTTATTTATCCAACTTGCTATTTGGCTTATAAGTGAACTAATACCTGTAGAAATTGCTTCTTTATTTTCTACAATTCCTGTGGCTATATTTTGTACTATCTTACTACCTAATGACATGATAGAAGGTAAACTATTTTCTATAAAACTAACCATACTATCTATAACATTCTTCATAACTTCTGGTATTCTATCAGCCATCTTGTTAAGCTCACCAACTATATGGTCTACCATAACCTTTATAGCTGAACCTAAGCCATTTGTTTCAAGCTCTTTCTTTGCATCTAATAAAGCTAAAGAAAAATCTTTCATAGAGTTTATAGCTGGTTCAAGCATATTTTCACCTAGTGTTGCTATAAATTCTTGTGCTACATATTTTAAGTTACCTAGAACATTTTCTAATCCATCTGCTTCTCTTATTGCTTGTCCAATAGCTCCAGACTGTTTATAAATCTCTTCTGAAATGTCTAGCATAAGCATTTGTTTCTGTGCTTCTGTCAAATCATTCCATTTCTTATTATACTTTTTCATAGCTTCGGTATTTCTTTGTGCTTCACTAGTAAATAAACCTATTCTATCTCCTGCTTCTGTGTTTCCTCTAATAAAACTTCTTAAAAGCTCACTTGCTTCTTCCATTGACATATTATAATATGCACTAGCATCTGCAACTAATCCCATACCTTTTTCAGTTAATTTTAGTGCTTCGGATGCTTCTACACCAGAACCTTTTAGCTGTGAATAGAATTGTGAAAATGGAGCTTTTAATCTCTCAACATAAATGCCTGTACTGTTGGCAACACGTTGCATAGTTTCTTCTGCTGTTTTTGCCATATCACCAAATGTAGCATTAAACATTTCATCAAGTGCTTTAAAATCTCCAGCTAGTTTAATTGAAAAACCTGCTATACCAGCAACAGCACCACCTATTTTTGCACTAAATGTTACTACTTTAGATATTACATCACCTAACCACCTTACAGCATTTACTCCTAATCCCACAAATGCTTTAGATAGTGTTCCAATGACACCTACTACAGCTCCTATTTTGCCCTTTAGTATATCAAACTGACCTGCTATACCTTCAATATCTCCAAGCATATTAGCAAAAGGACTATCTGTACTTAAGTCATTTAAACTTTCATTTGTATCGTTCATGGCTTTACTAAACTCTTTGGCTTCTCTTTGTGCATCTTGTAATTGTCTTTCAAGTTTGTTTAAATTATTATCAGCACTTCTTAAGGCATTTTCACTTTGCTTAAGCTCTTTATTAGCTTTTTCTAATGCTTGTTCTAGCTCTTTAACTTCATTAGATGTTTCACTATAAGAACTTCTAGCTTTTTCTAATGCTTTTTCTATACCAGCTACAGCTCTTTTATTTTCTTCATACTTATCTTCTGCTTTAGCTAAAGTCTTATTTCCATCTTCAATAGCTTTTGTTAACACTTCAACCTTTTTAGCTGATTGTTGATAGCTTGTATTAAGTTGTTGTAATTTAGCTTTTAAACCTTGTGTGCTATTTTCAAAGTTTTCTATACCAGCACTTGCATTTTTGAATTGTGCTGTAGCTAACTTTATATTGTTATTTAGTGCCTGTAGTTTTTGTTGGGTATTACCCAGCTCCACACCGACACGTAAACTTAGTTCTCTATTAGCCATCTACATGACCTCCTTCTAAAATTTTATAAAAAAAAGGAGCAACTATTTTTAAATAGCTACTCCTTGTATTTAATCAACTACATAATAAGTTATCTTATTATCTTCATTGTTATTTTCATCTTTATTATCACTAGTTCTAGATGAACCTTTTTGAATATTCATATGAATATCTATTTGTTTAAATAAATGCTTTAAACTACAGCTATAAAACTGTTCTTCACTATATCCCAAAATTTGTGGATTAGTAGCTACATAAAATAGATAATCTAAATCAATATCATCACTAGTGCTATCTACTTTTTTTCATTATCATTTTTAGGTTCTGGGAAGTTACCGTTTATTACTTCTGTTAATATTGGTAAGAACTCCATCATTACTTCTACAGGATTATAATCCATAAAGAATTTAACTCCTACAGGTTTTCCTTTTTTATCTTTTATTACACTTCCTAATAGCTCTATTACTAATAGTAAATCTTCATTTTCTCCTAATTGTGCTATTGAGTGTAAAAAATTCTTATTGGTTTGTTGTTTATAATGAACTATAGTAGCAACATCTAAACTTGCTATATATTTTTCATTGTTTATTTCTACATCTATTACTTTTTTGTTTAAATTTATCATAATTTATTTTCCTTTCTCGTGAGTGTATATTTATTTTATAGTTATAGACACTCATTAAGAGTGCCTATTTTTGAATATTATTTTTCAATTACATTTCTGCTGGTGTTGGTAATTGAACTGTTGTGAACCAATTAGTTATTTTATTGTTGAACTCTGATTTTTCACCTGGTTCTGTTGGTTCATAGTTAGCATCTAATACATAGTCAAAATGACCTTCTTTATTTGGTATAGCTGTACCAACTAATTTAACAGTTTGTTCATCAATACCTTCTTCCATTGTCTTAGTTTCCTGTCCATCTTTTGCTAATTTTACATTGTATAAAACATTGTATATTGACTTTCCACTTAATGTAGTTAACTCATATATTAAAGCTACTTCTTTTTGTACATCATGTCCTGTTGTTACAAGTCCACCACATACCATTTCTTTACCTGTAACCATTGCTTCTATTTCTGGTGCTAAATATGCAAGCTCAAGCTCTACTTCTTTTGAACTTAATTGTGATGCATTGAAATCAGCTACGTTATCACTAAAGAATGTTACTGAACTAACATTATCTTTTACTGATAAACTCTTAGCTCCTGCTACTTTTACAGGTGTTTCATAAGTACCTTCTTCAACATCGTATAAAGCAAGGTGTATATTTTTTATTCCAGATATTCTGTTTGCCATTTTATTTATTTCCTTTCTTTTATATCTTTTCTACAAATGTAAAAGTGAAGGCTTGTTGAATGAAATCCAATTCCAAATCTTTATAAGCTGGTGGAATATATTGCACTCTAAAACCTTCTGTTCTCATATTTTCTTTAATTAAATTTTTAGTTTTATTTAATCCTTTTTGAATGATTAAATTTACATATATAGTGTAATTAACTACACTTTCTTCATTATCTTCATAACTTTTTATTTGTTCTGCATAGTTATATACTATGCAATTCTTTTCACCTTCTGGTCGCTCTAGATTATATACAGGTAAACCTGTTGCTTCTAAAGCTTTTATAAGTTTATCTTCCATAGCATATCACCTATAGTATCTTATCTATTTCGCTTAATAGAGTATTTTCTAATGTATCAAGCACTTCTTTTTCAACAGTTTGTGTTGCTCTATCAAACCATCCAACGTGCTTTGATATTCTCATACCTTTAAATCTATCTCCCCAACCGTGGTTCTCATAACCATAATGTTGGAAATAAATTCCTTTTGTAGCTTCCCAATTAGTACGGTCTATACCTACTCCACCCCACACCGATTTTCTATATTTCTTTACTTTAGTTACTTTTAACTTTTTCTTACCAGCTCCTGTATCTTCTGGAGCAACTTCTCTTATTTTAGGTAATGCTTGTTTTAGTGATTTTTTAACAGCATCTTGTGCAACCTTATCTCCAGCTTTACCTAAACTTTCTAAAGTTCTTGATATATCATCTATACCTTTTACTTCTAAAGCCATTATTCTACTAGCTCCATTTTTATTTCTGTATATCTTCCAAGCTCTTCTACATCATTTACAAATGTTATATTGTATTGTTTATTATTAAACTCAACAATATCAGCTTGTTCTACAGGTGTACTTCTAACAGTTCTAAAATACAGCCTTTTTTCTTGTTTATAAGCTGTACCTTTGCCCTTTTGAAGTTCATCCCCTCGAATATTTAACACTTTAGCTCTAGTTGTAAATAATAGTTTTAATTCTTTAGAAGGTATATTATCTTCATCCTTAACTATAGTCGGTCTATATATTTTTATCGGATGTCTAAATTCCGAACTATTTATTGTAAACATTTATATCACCTTCTTACAAATAGTTTTTGCTGTGAAGGTTTAATATAGAAGTTAATAGTAAATTCTGTTTGTGCTGTAAAGTAGTTTGACCTCTATTATCGTAAGCATCATTACATATAAGCATAATAGCAACTTTTAAACTATTTATTTTTGCTTGTATTTCTTCATTAGTTAAAGCTGTATAATCTTTTATATATTCAATACTCATTTCAGCTAAAGATTTAATTAATAAATCATCTTCATTGTGATAAACATTAAGATAGTTTTTTATTTCTTCAAGTAATTGTTCATCAATTTTCATTTTGTCTATCACCTCATTTATAAATTGAAGAGTAGATAAATTAATATCTACTCTTTATTGTCAATTATTTTGACTATCTCTTTCTAGCACCTGCTACAGTTACTTTTACTATCTTTTCGTCAGATTGAACTTTAGCATCTACACCTATAAAGCCGACAACTCCAAGTGCATTCTTAGTAGCAAACTTTTCTTTTAAAACTTGTACTTCTGCCTTTTGAGATATTTTAACAGCTAATCCAGAAAAATCTCCGTAATATAAAGCTTTTCCTTCTAATGCATCAGAAACTTCTACTTTAGCTCCTAATAACTTGTTTACAACAGCTCCTGTAGTATCGAAACCTTGAACCATATATGGTCTACCTATTGCATCAACTTTAGATGCTAAACTTTCAAATACTTCTCTTGAAGCAACCCATATACAATCTTCTGCTCTTGTACCTATAGCTTTAGCTTGAACCTTTATTAAATCAGCTAATGTAAATTCTTCTTGTATGTTAGCTGTGTTAGTTGTCTTAGAACATCCATCTATTTTAGAAGGTGTACCAACTAATAATTCTTTTTCAACTTTGTTTACTAAAGCATTAGCTATTTGACTTGTAACATAATCAACTATGTCTAAATTTGTCATGTTTATTAATGACTTAGAAACTACTACTAAAGCTCCTATAGTAAAGTTATCTAATACTATAGCTGTAATTGGTTTATCAGTTTCTGATAAGTCAGTATTTTCATCTACATAATCAGCTACAAATTCTTCACCTTTAACTATTTTTAATTGACCTATTTCATTGTATATTGTAGCTTTATCTAATATAGATGACTTAGCTCTCATTTTCATAACTATTTCATCTGCAACAGTTGTTGGTATTACAGCTCCATTTGCACTAGTTGTTAAAGCTCTCATTTCTCCTGTTCTTAATACTTCTGCAAATGCATTCATTTCTTGTTCTCTTATTTCCATGTTCATATCTCTTTTCTCACTTTCTTCTTCTAATTTTTCTTCTTTTTCTTCAACTATTGTTAAAGCTCTTGCTTCTTCTACAGCCTTCATATCTGCATCAACTTTTTCTGTTTCTGCTTTAAGTTCTTTTAATCTTGCTATCTCTTCTTCTGTAAGAACTCTTCCTTCTTGTTCAGCTGTAGCTAATATTGTTTCTATCTCTGTTAGATAGTCATTTCTTAGTTCAACTAACTTTTTCATAAGTCTTTAATCTCACTTTCTATAAATTTTTGCACAACAAAAAAGACACTACGTTTGTACTGTCTGTGCTATTATTTATTCTTTTGTAAATACAACCACATCTTATAGAACTCTTGTGTTTCTACAGCATAATCTACTTTTTCTTCTTGTATCTCCTGCTCTACTTCTTGAGCTGGTTCTGTAGTTTCTTCTATAACTTCTTCTTGTGTTTGTATTTCTTGTTCTTGAACTTCAAGCTCTACTTCTTTTTCTTCAAGCTCTTGTTCCATAACTTCTTCTGGAACTTGTTCTATAGTTTCTTCAATTTCAACATCAAATTCTCTTAATTCAAGCTCTATTTCAGTATCTTCACTTCTTGCTTCAACAACACATCCAGAATAAGCTGGAGCTTTATCTAATATTGATACTTCAAATAGTTCTAAATCTTCAACTATTCTCTTGCAAATTCCATTTACTTTTTCAACTTTTTCTTTTAATGCTCTGAACCCAAAACTACAGCCTTGTAACTTTCCAGCTTTTGCTTTTTCAACAACTTCTGGATTGTCTATATCAGCTATAAATTTTAGTCCTACAGCATCTTCATATAATTGAACGTTATCACCGTTCATACCTATTTGCTTGCTCCAATCGTGATTAAACAACATAGGTATATTTCTTTTTCTTAAAGCTCTAGTCCATACACCTTCTTTTATTTGTTCTATAAACTTACCATCCTTGTTATATAGCTCTTTACTATCTCTATTAGTAACGTTTATATAACCTTCAAGATGTACACTATTATCTCTAAGCTGTAAATTCATTAACTTCATTTTCTGTTTCACCTCCTACACTTAATTGTGGTGTTTCTTCTCCATTAATTAAGTTTGTAGTTGTGCTAGTATTTGTGTTGAATATTTTGCCTGTTGTGCTATCAAATAGAACATCAGCTAAAGATAATCTTATTAACTTTCCTATCTTTGGTAACTTATTCATATTCTCTTTTTGACGAACTTCATCTATTGTAAATATAGAATTTTTCAATGCTATCTCGTATGCCTTAAACCTTTTTTCCATATCACTTCTTTCAAGTTCATCAGTATTGACTTTAAAGAATAATTTACCTTTTTCATTTTCTCTTAGCAATGACTTATTCAATGCAAGTTCTAAATTAGTTAAAATTGGATTTATTGACATCTTAACAAATGTATTAAAAGTTTCCTCATTAGCTTGTCCTTCAAGCATATCAGAAGGTATATTAAACATTTCATAAACTAATTTAGAGTTTAATCTTTTGTTTTCATTTAATTGCATATCTTTAGAATTGCTTGAAACTGTTTGGAAGTCAATTCCATTATTCAGAACTATAGCAGAATTATTATCTTCACTAGAGTATAAATTTTTCCAAGCTAATTTAAGTGCATTTATAGCATCTTGTGATAACTTATTTTGTGCTTTTAATATACCTCTATTGACACCACCTGTACTAGATAGTCTTTTTTCTTGTCCAAGTGATAACAACATAGTACCAAGTAGTTCCTTGTTGTTCTGTATAATGCCCTTTGAAGTATCTGGTGTAGCACTACTAGATACAATTATGAAATCATAAAGTTCTTTACGTTTTCCATTGACTAGTAATTGTAAATCTGGATTTAAAACATCAAAGTTACTCATATAAGATATATGACTACTATCAACTTGAACTAATGAATTAATTTGATTTTTGTTTCTATTAATATACATATAGCCTGTACCATCCAGAATAAAATCTTCTATCATAGCTTTTTTACTTGTATAAGCATTTGATAGTGCATTTGGTTCTAAGTTTAATAGAAATAATCTTCTATCATCAGTTACTTTGTTTATTTCTCCATCTTCACTAACTTCAAATAGTTCTATTGGAAGTCCAGCTACTATTGAAGATATTAAATCTACACTTGATTTGACAGCTGGTATTTCTAATACATTATCTTTAGTTATATTTATATCTGATTTAACACTACCACCTAACAACACATCTTTTAGTTCTTCTGTAGTAGTTGTTTCACTTCTTATTTCTTGAACTTCATCTGTCTTTTTGAATATATCAAACATACCCATTATTACTTTGTCCTCCTTCCTTAAGTATTTTTAGGCATAAAAATAAGCCTATAGAATATAAGCTCCAAAATTATCGCCTGTTGTATTTTCTAAATTTAATAGATATATTGCATTCACCAATGCAATAACCATATCTATTTTTCCTGTTGATTTTTTCTTATTAATATATTTGTTCATATTATTATCATAAACTGTTCTACAATTACTAAAGTTAATTTCTAGTAACTCATTATCTTCATAAATGAAATCTGATTGTAGTATACTTTCTTCCAGCCACTTTAAAGCTGGATGTAAAGTTGAACTATGCTGTCTTACTTCTATTGTAGTATAGCCTGCATCTTCTAATTTATTAGCTGTACTGATACAATTATATCTATCGTAACCAATACCAACTATTTCAACTCCATATTCATTTTCAATATTCATTATAAAGTTCTCTATGAAACTATAACTAACTACATAATCTCCACAGCTGTGACAATGACCTTCACGAATATATCTAAAGTAATCAACTTTTTCTCTTATAGTTTTCTCTTGTATTTTTTCAGAAGGTATAAAACACCAACTTTTAACAACTATTTTTCCAAGTTTATCATCATAAGTAACCATACCAACACTAACATTATCATTTGTTTGTGCCATA
Source organism: uncultured Romboutsia sp. (assembly GCA_904418825.1). Classification (GTDB taxonomy): domain Bacteria; phylum Bacillota; class Clostridia; order Peptostreptococcales; family Peptostreptococcaceae; genus Romboutsia. The sequence goes on from CAJFPU010000024.1 coordinate 15,667, forward strand.
TCCAAACCTAGATAAACCTTTTTGCCGTTCCAATTATATGGTTTATCTGCTTTGCATTTCTTTAAAGTTTGAACATCAATAAAACTTTCAAACTTGCTACTACTTAAACGTTCATTTAAGATTTTTATCCTAAATTCTGCCATTTTACTAGGAACTTCTAAAGCTTTATTAAATTCATCTCTTAAGAACTTTCTACCACTTTCTAAAGTCATTTGAAGTGGTGATGCCTTAATCCAATTACTTTCATCAGTATAATCATCACCTTCATCAAGTTCAAATATCAATGCAAATGTATGTATATCTTCAACAGTTCCATCTAATATTTTTTTAGCATAATCTATAAGTTCATAAAAAGCATTATGTTCTAAATCATAAGCTGTACTTATAAAACAAGCTAATCTTGATGTTGTACTCATTTGTGATAATTTTAATGCACCTATTATATCTTGGTTTGGCTGGTTTGCTACTTCATCTACTAGAAATGTTTCTAATAGAAGTCCGTTTATATTGTTTGCTTCTCCACTTAGGTTTTTACAAGTTGTTTGATTATGCTTACACAATATTTGTTCTCTTGTAATCTTAAAGTACTTCTTAAGTTTAGGTGAACAATTTATTATTTTTTCCATATCCTTTTTGATAAGTCCAGAAATATCTCTAGTCAATCCAGCTATTGCATGCTGGCTATAAGCTGGAGCACGTAACATTATTAATATTTCTAATAATGCACATAGTACTGATTTGCTCGATTTTCTGCCCATCTGTAAATAAACTTCTTGTATCATCTTTTGTGGATTTTCTGCATCTTTATCAAACCAACAAAATACATTCTCTATTACCATCCATTGATAACCTGCTAGATGATTTGCCATAGGTTTATTTGCATAAACTCCTGTAGCAAAATTGATATACTTTAATAAACCGTAAATAGTTTGTGCTTCTTTTAAATCAAAGTAATAATTAAAATCTTCGTTATACTGTAGTGTTTCTATTCTATCAATATATCTTTGACATTCTAATTTAACCCATTTGTTAGCAATAAAATCTCCATTAACCACTTCATATGCCCATTGTAAGCCTTTTAAATCTTTAAAATCCATACAATCACCTATGAATTAAGTAGCTGTTCAAATTCATCTGCTTCTGTTGCTTTATGTGATAATGAAACTATTTTAGCTCTATCAGCTGGAGATAAGCCTAATTTGCTACCATATGTATTAAATATACCTACATACTTTTGATATATATTAATTGCTTTATGTTCTGTTATATTTGATGCACCAGCTTTATTAGTGTATTCAACTAATAAACCTTCTTGCTGTAAAATTCTTTTACATTGTTCCATTTTACTTAATGCATCACAACATATTCCTAGTGAAAATACATCTAAATAGTTTAGCAAATGTTCTGGAAGGTTTCTAATCATCATTCTATAGAATTTTTCACCTTCTGCATCTAAACACAAAAAACTTGGAGCTGTTTTAGGTGGTCTGCTGTCACCTTTCATTTCTTCCTCTAGCTGTGTACGTTTTTCTTTTTCTTCTTTAGAAATCTTACCTGTACACAAACTAGCTGGTTTAGCTCTCGACATTGTATTTCACATCCTTTATCGTGTCATTTATCCCCTTGTTACCTGTATCTGGCATTTTTTTCACAGAAAGGTAGGCATGTGTCTGTATGTATAAACATTTTAGAACTAACTCAACACCACGGGGGATATACTTTCCTCATAAAAATTATTTTTATATTTCAATTTCTTTTTCTAAATTTATTTTAAAATATTTTTCTATTTTATTTTTATTATTTAAATTGTTTGAATGAATTTCTCTATGATGAATTGAACACAAAGGTAATAGATTATCCCTATCATATGCACCTTCTATATTCTCTGTCATATATGTTATATGATGTACTTCTGTTGCTTGTCTAGGTACAACACCTTTTTGTCTAGCACATATAGCACACATATATAGATTGTCTTTTAATACACTATCTCTAACTTTTTTCCACCTATAGCTGTTATAAACCTTATCATAGTCTTTATCTCTTTTAACTTTAGCTTTCGGTTTCATACTACATTGTGTACCTCTTTTGTGTAGCTTGTGACAATACTTACAGCTAACTAATGACAAACTATATCAACTCCTTCATTCATTATAAATAGGTATAAATAATATAGAGTACCCAAAATAAAAAACACCTACAATTTTTTGTAGATGCCCTATTATTTAAATAATGCCTGCTTTATTTTGTAGTACTCTACATTAAAATAAATATACCCACAAGAAAATAACCATAGCTATTTTGAATATTAATACTCAATAAAACTACAGCTATATATATTTTATTTTGGCATAAATAACAGGATTTGCACCTGTATCTACTACAACATTCTGTAGTCGCATTACATTATGCTATATCTATATATTATTAAGATGCTGTGAGAACTTACCTCACAATGCATTACATCTTTTGAAAGTTAATATTCAATTTTATAAAAAAGGATTATCATAAATAAAACCTTCTTGAAAAGGATTTCTATTTTTTACAATATCTTCTTCTAAAGAGTTATTAACTTCTATATTATCTCTTCTGTATTCATCTACAGCTGATAATATTTTAGATATTAATCCATCCTCTTCTGAATATTCATCTACTAAATCAAATTTAATATATACATCCTCTACTTCTATTCCTAATAGTTCTGCTGTATCTAATAATTCATTAAACATTCTTATCTTGTCATTCACAAAATCTGCTCCATCATTGCCATTACCTTTTGCAACATCCAAGCTATGAGCATCTAATAAATCTTCAATATAGCTATCTAATATATGAATAGTTCCTATTATATTTTTTATTTCTCTATTGTTTAACATCACTATAACCTCCTATTTCTCGTTCTACAAGTTTGTCGAATGAGATATATTTAATATTTTCTTTTTTAAATAGTCTGTTTCACAACAGTCTTTATAGTGATGAATTATAGTATCTCTTGTACTATATTAATTCATTATTAAAATTTATTGGTGCTGATTGTAGGACTTGAACCTACAGCCTATGCATTACAAGTGCATTGCTCTACCATTGAGCTAAACCAGCAAGGACTTCATCTAATGTAGATGAAGAACATTTTAAATGTTATTAATGAAATAGATTGGGCAACAGGTGAAGTTAAATGGGAATAACTTCATATATTTCAAGAAATAACACCATAAAACTAGAAAAGATAGATTAGTTCGCTGTGCCTTTTATACAGCGACCTTTCTTTTTATATTTAGTCAATTATATATTTAAGCTCTTTGAGAACCAAATATATAATTGCTATTAACTTATTATTTAAATTAATATTATTTTTACTAAACTCTTCTTTAAGTCTCGCTTTAAAATCTTCATAATTCATTTTTTCACCTTTTTGAAATGTGTAAGCAGGTATATTTCAACCTGCTTGCCCAACATACCACCAAGACAATTAATATATTGGAAATTTTAAACTTAGACACTAAGTCCCTCTAAAATTTTTGCTAGTTTTACGATTATACAATTTGAACAAATAGTTTAATAGCTCGTGTCTGGGATTGAACCAGATTAAATGACCTTCTCACACGAACATATTTAAGAAGGTAGGATTTTATAGTGTCCTACCATACACATTCTCCACTTTATATATAGCACATCCAATGGAGAATAAATTCAATGGTTTTTGATTAGATAAACCATATCATCTTTTTGATTAAAACAAGTAGCTTTTTATAGTGTCATACCACTATACAAAAATAAAAGGAAAATTGAATAATTCAATCTAAAATGAAAGATTTAAGAAACAAAAGAGAAATATCTTAAATCTTTATTTGCCAGCTGTGAGAATTGAACTCACTATAAAGCCTGTCTTTAGCTGACACGAAAGGAGTGGTTTTTTAATGAGAACCATAACTCATAATGAATTTAACATTTAAAGTATTAAAATAATGGCTAAACTATTTTAATACTTGTCAAGTATAATTGGTTGCGAAGGATTATATTCTTACCTACCACCAACCAAGCGATTGAGCTGGTGCAACCAGCGAATGAGCTATATTAAGCACAATTATTATTTATATTAAAGCAAAAAAAATACTAGCATTAAAACTAGTATTGATTTATTTACACATTGGTTTTGCTATCGCAAAACACAATGTGTTCCTCCAACAGCTAAAGCTGTTGTCGGATATATTTTCGTTGTATCTTTATAAAACATTATTTAACATCCATTTACTGATATATATAAACAGGGACAAATATTTCAGAGAATGGATGATAAATAAATAGGTTATATTTTTATTAACTTATCAGTTAATTGACTACTATCTTCTAATAAACGAACTATATTGCTTTCTTCATTAAACATAAAATTTAAACTATTTATATCACTACATCTTTTATCTTTTGTTTTATTATTATTCAAGCTTTCTTTTATAGATATTATTGACATTTCATTTATATTTTTTAATGCTTTATTATATTCTTCTTCACTTATTTTAAAATCAGCTATATATTCATTAGCTCTTATATCATATACATCATAATAATAATCAAATTTGACTTCATATTCTACATTAACACCAATGTTTTCATCTTTAAGTAAAATATTATTTGTAAAATCATTAACCATCCTATTACTAATAAGCTCTTTTATTTTATTGTAGTACATATTTTGTATGCCCATATTAGCTTTAAATACATCACTCTGTTTTTCAAAATTATATTCATTTAATGCAACTCTAATAGCTCCACTTAAAAACTCTTCTTGTTCTTCATCCATTAACATATAACGATTAAATCTATTTCTTTCTGGTAGTCCATTAACAAATTTGATTTTTCCATTTTTATCAAGCTCTCTTTCTATTACTGTAAATTTACATTTCTTTTTTGGTTTAGCTATTATATAACTAGCATCCACTAAGTAATTTAAATTTCTTTTTATAGCCTGTCCTAATAATTTATCTACAGTATTACAAAATAGAACAACACTTGATAACATAACTTCTAATTCTTCTGCTGTTTTCTTTTTGTTATAAGTAGCATCTAAATACTTTTCATTGATAAATCCACATTCTTTCATCAATACGTTTTTAGGTAATACTATTCTTCTATTGTTGTTTTGTAATTTGTATATTAATACTGTTTTCATATCTTCTGCATACTTGCCTTTTAATTTCATTTTTTGTTGGGAATATATTTCAGTTATAATATATTTCATACCTCGACCTTTACCTGTTGTGTAAAAATCACATTTTTCTTCTGCAAGTCTTAATTGTCTATTTTTTGAATTTACACTTTTTTTAGGTTCTTCTCCTATAACTTCCATAAAAAATTCCTTTGCCTTGTATGGTACATTTATTTCTAAATTTATCATCTTATCTAATCTCCTTCTATATTGTTTTCTTTTAATATTTCTTCATCTAGTAAATTTCTTATTAAGTCTGATAATTTCATACCTTTATTTGCTAGCTCCATATAACGTTCTTTTTCTTGTTTACTCACTCTAGCTCTAATGACTTCATTTTTTATCATTGTCTTATCTCCTTTGTAGCTACATAATCTTTAAATTTTTTAGTTCCTTAAGAACTTGATAAGTAATTATATACAGCAAAAATACAAAACGTAAAAATTTTAATAAAAAATTACTTTTATTTAAGTATTTTGATTAGTTAATATAAGGATGTATTGAATTAAATATAGAATTGTTTATTATATTTTTATAATTCTTTATCTTATTAATATTCATACTCTATTTGTTTATCGATTTATGTAATTATGAAATCTTTGGTCTAAAATTTTGTATTGTCAAATTATATATAAATAAAAAAGCAGGTATTACACCTGCTCTCTATTTCAAATTACATAATTAATACTTTAATTTCAATATAAATAATGTCTTCAATATTTAAAATTTAATTCTATTCTAATAAACTATATCTTATACTAATGGATTGGTAATTTATATTTATCTATATATGTTCTAATCCATTTTTCACAGTTTCTGTCTTTTTCTAAGCATTCTTCAAAAATCATTAATATTTCAGCATCATCAATATTACACATATATTTTATCAAACTATCTCCTACATAAAATCTATTATGCCTATATCCTAATCTTAATAAAACTAATATTGATTTTTCTATAATATCTATATTATCTATAATCTTTAATATATCTATTATAAAATTGCTTATTTTATCTACAAAACTAAATGAATGGTCACAGTCTATATGCTCTAAATATATTTCTATAACATTTGTTAAATTATCTCTATCTTTTTTATACATATTACCAATATCATTCGAATTTAATTTCATAAAATAGTCTACATATAAGTTATAATCTTCCTTATTATCTATTAATAATTCTAATATATCAGATAATATATTAGTATCTTTGCTATCTTCCCATAAGCTATACTTATTTATAAATTCCTCTATACAGCCTTTATTCTTTTTTGAGTTAAATAATACTTCAAATTTATTTTTCATTTCTTCTATGCTTTTAAATCTATCATCTGGATTATATTTTATAGCCTTTTTTACAATATATCTAAACTTTGATTTTTTTAACTTTTCTTCATTTATAACTACTGGTGCTGAAAATGTTATTAGTTCATATAATATTTGACCTAATGCATATATATCCGACCTTTCATCTGCATTTTTAGCGTTACCTTCCACAAGTTGCTCTGGAGATGCATATATATCACTTCCCATTCCAAATTTAGTCTGCGTCAATTGTGTCATATCGATTTTTAAAAATTTTCCCAATCCAAAATCAGATATTTTAAGATTTTCTCCAAATTTTAATATATTTAATGGCTTTAAATCTCTATGTATTACGCCCTCTTTATGTGCATATTCTATTCCATTTAATATTTGATTAAAATAATAGTAAACGGTATCATCATCCATACACTCACCAAAATTCTCTTGTCTATATTCATTTATTATATCATTAAGATTTCCATCTGCTAAATCCATAACATAATAATTTTTTTCGCTTTTATCTAATTTAAAATCTATAACGGATATAATATTTTCATGATTTAAAGATTTATGTATTTTTATTTCTCTTTCAAATCTTTTTAATACATCATCATCATTTTCATTAAGAATTTTTAATGCATAAGTATTATCATCAGATTTTACTTTATATACTTTTCCAAAACCTCCCCTACCAATTTCATTTATTATAAAATAATCATCAATATAAGTTATATCATTCATATTTTCATCCCCTCTATTAATCTCATATCATGATTATTATATCATATTTTGTAATATTAAGTATTTTATTGTTGTGTATTTTATTGTTGTGCATTCTATAAGTTTTCTAGTATAGAACATCCTTTACTCATTTCTAATATATCTAATTTAGTTAAACCTCTTAAATATTCTTCTGTAATACTGACATTACAATGACCTAACAATTTAGATACCAAATATACATCTTTAGTATTTTTAAGCATATTAACAGCAAATGTATGCCTAAAATTGTGAGGATATGCTTTATATCTAGGTATACCTAAATCTTTACAAGCTCTTTGGACTACTTGTCCTACATTTACTGTATGTAATTGATTTCCACTTCTACTTAAAAAATAATACTCTTTCATATTTTCTTCTGTTTTATTTTTTCTGAAATGTTCTTCTTTTATTCTTTCATATCGCATCATAAGTTTCTTTAGTTTTTTAGATATAGGAACTACCCTTGGTTTGCTATTCTTAGTAACTTTAAAAAATATATAACCTTCTTGTATATCTTCATATTTAAGATTAGTTAGTTCATGATTACGACAACCCGTTTCTAATAAGAAATTTAATATAAGAGTATCTCTAACTACTAAGTATGGGCTTACCTTTTCATTAAAACTCCTTTGATGTTGAACTAATTTTTTTATTTCTTCTTTTGTAAATACTTCAATCTCCTTCTTATCATTTGCATTTACTAATTTTACTGAAAATCCTAAGTTCTTAGATACAATATCTTCCTCAACTAAATAAGTATATAATGCTCTAATAGCAGATATATATCCATTTTGTGTTTTTTGCTTTAGCCCTCTTTCTTTATTAAACTTAGCGAAGCCTTTTATATGGATAGCTTTTATGTTATCTAAATTTTTATTATCACACATATACTCTTTGAAAACTTTTAATGCATTTGTATAACTTCTTATAGTTTCTTTACTTGCTCCTTTAATATCTAGTTCTAATAAAAATTCTTCAATAGCATCTTCTAATAACATTGTTAATACTCCTTTGTATTTTATTATTTTCTAAATTTTATCTAACACATAACATAGAAAATAATAAAAAAACACTCATTTCTATGTTATATATCATTTTTCAAAGTTAACATATAACTTTGGATACTATATAACATAGATTGAGTGTTTTATCTTAAAAGTATATTAATTATGCATTTTTAACAGCATACATTTCTTTTAACTTAGCTTGTATATCTTTGTTTTCAAGATACTCATCTAAAGTAGTTTTTCTATCCATTATTCCA
>CAJFPU010000025.1 GCA_904418825.1 uncultured Romboutsia sp.
TATTTCTTCTATTCCTGATTCTATTGCTTCTTCTATTATGTATTGTAGTGTTGGTTTGTCTACTATTGGAAGCATTTCTTTTGGTTGTGATTTTGTTGCTGGTAGAAATCTTGTTCCTAGTCCTGCTGCTGGTATTATTGCTTTTCTAACTGTCTTTTTCATATTTTCTCCTTACCTAATAAATAAAGATAACATTATAAAAACTTTATTATATATTTTTATAATATCACATATACTAAAATATATAATATTAAATAAATTTCAAAAATATTATCATCCTATTTTGATTTTTTTATTTAATTTTTTCTTAACCATATCAATTAAAGTATTAACTTCTTCAACTTTTAAAACTACAACCATAACACCATAAACTAGTGCTCCTATAGTAACAGATCCAAAAAGTGAAATAGCTTCTTTTATAAATCCAGTTCCTAAAACCTCAGTAAATAAATTATACGATCCTACAGTAACAAATCCCATAACGATTGCTCCTATAAAAGATTTTACAAAAGTTCTTAATATTTTATCCTGCCCAAAGTATCCAATACTTTTCTTAAGGCTTCTAAATAGCAATACAATACAAATAAGAGCTGATATACTAGTTGCTAAAGCAAGACCAGCATACCCTAAAAATCTTATTAAAATAATATTTAATATTATATTCATTCCCATAGCCAATGCTCCATTTAACATTGGTGTTTTAGTATCTTGTAAAGAATAAAATACCTTATTAAGTATTTCTCTTAAACTAAAACCTATCATACCTATAGAATAACAAGCCAATGCTATAGCTGTCATATTAGTTGCATCTGAATCAAATGCTCCTCTTTCAAAAACAAGTTTAACAACTGGCTCTGCTAAAACTATAGCACCAACAGATATAGGTATAATTAAAAGTACTACAGTATTAATACTTTGAGATACTGACTTTGCAAATTTTTCTTTATTATTCTCACTAGATAATTTTGATAAAGTTGGATATATAACAGCAGCAATTGTAGCTATAAAAAGACCTAATACAAATTGATTTAATCTATTCGCACTATTTAATACTGTTATTGCTCCATCTCCTAGAGTAGATGCCAAACTTCTATCAACAATTGCATTTACTTGGTTAACTGCTACACCTAAAAATACTGGCATTACAAGAATTAACATTTTTTTTATATATTCATCTTTTATATTTATATATAGCTTATGTTTATATCCATTTTTAATTGCAAATGGCAACTGAAATAAAAATTGACTTACCATACCTATTACGGTACCTATAGCCATTATATATACATTACCTGCAGAACTTAATATAATTCCTGCAATTATTAGTATATTATATGGAAATCCAATCATCCCAGGAATAGTAAAGTTTTCTTTTATTTGCAACCATGATGTCATTATATTACTTAGTCCTATAAATACGATTCCAAATATCATTATTCTAGTAAATTTAACTGCTAATGATAATTTTTCACCATCAAAATTCATTGCAAATACCTTTACAAGAGGTTTTGCAAATATAAATCCAAATATAGCCATTATAATACTTATTATAATTACTATATTAAAAACATTATTAGTAAATAAAAGGGATTTTTCTCTACCTTTTGATTTATTTATCTCAAAAAATAAAGGTACAAAAGTGGTTCCTAGTGCAGATACTATCGTTGCAAATAACACACTTGGTATACTTAATGCTGTTATATATGCATCTGCTATTGCATTAGCTCCATATACATAAGTTAATGCTAATTCTCTACCGAATCCTAAAACTTTAGATAATATAGTAACTATCATTAATCCTATTGTTGTTTTAGCTACTTTACTCATACTTATCCTTCTTTCTATAAAACACTATTAATAAATTTAATTCTTTAATACTAATTCAATAAAAGGAATGCAAATAGCATTCCTCTTATTATCACTTTATCAATTCTAAACTTAAAGGAGTACCTTTCTTATAATCAGATTTAAACTCCTTACCTAAAACTTCATTATAATACTTAGGATGAAGTCCAAAACCAGGTCTTATAGACCTTACATTTTCTTCTGTTAAAATCTCCCCTTCTTTAACATCTTCTACTATAAATAAAGACCTAGAAAATTCTCTACTTTTCTTTTTCTTTTCTGTTAGTTCATAATCTACAATTCCCATAGACCTTTCTGCTTTTCTAACAGCTTTAACCATAGATTTAAATTGATGTGGTTCTAATGAGAATGATGCATCTGGTCCACCTATACTTCTGTCTAATATAAAGTGCTTTTCAATAACTTTAGCTCCTAATGCAACTGCAGTTATTGGAACTTCTATATCAACTGTATGATCTGATAATCCAGATACTACATTAAACCTTTCTTTTAAATCAGGTATAGTATTTAAATTTGCATCCTCTAACTTGGCTGGATATGCAGATGTACATTTTAATAAAATTATATCTTCATTTCCCATTCTCTTACATGCATTAACAGCTTCCTCAATATCTTCAAGAGTAGCTATACCTGTAGACATTATAACTGGTTTACCTTTAGAAGCTATATATTCTATTAAAGGTATATCCGTTATTTCAAATGATGCAACTTTATATGCTGGTACATCCATTTCTTCTAATAAATCTACTGCTGTCTTATCAAACGGGCTTGAGAAAAATATTATACCTATACTATCAGCATACTCTTTTAATTCTTTATGCCATTCCCAAGGAGTATATGCTTCTTGATATAACTTGTATAATGTAGTTCCATCCCATATAGTATCTTGCTTTATTTGAAAATGCTCATTGTCACAATCTATAGTTATTGTATCTGCTGTATATGTCTGTATCTTTATAGCATCAGCTCCGCTTTCTTTAGCTGCTTTTATAGTTTTTTTTGCTATTTCTATATCATGTCCATGATTAGCTGATAACTCAGCTATTATAAAACACTTAGAGTCTTTATTTATATTAAAGTTTTCTATTTTCATCATTATTCACCTCTTTTAGGCTATTCATAATCTCATCTACTATTTCCTTAACGCCACTACTATAGATAGCTCTAGCGCTCTCTTTATTCATTTTTAATCTTAAGTCATAATCATTGATTAATTTTAAGGTAGCCTCTCTAATCTCCTTCTTTGTTACATATTTAAAATTACCTAAGCTCAACATTATACCTAGTTCTTTAACTTTTTTTAATATATTATTTTGATTATCAGCTTGCCCTATTAGTATAGTAGGTATTCCTAATGTACCTAATTCATAAGTAGTTGTTCCTGATGCAGATATAACTATATCATTTTTTATCATTATATCTTTCATGTTAGAAGGATTATAAATTAAATTTATATTTTTATATTTATTCGATATTTCAATTATATCTTTTGTACATCTAAATCCTGGTCCAATTATTACATGAATATTAACATCTAAATCGGATATACTATTTAATACTATAGGAGTAAAATTATTTACATCCGTACCTCCCATAGTAACTAATATATTTCTTACATCTTTATTAACATTTATTGTAGGTACATTTACGAATTCTTCTCTTAAAATACTATATTTACAGCCTAATAATAACTTCACATTTTCATTTTTCTTAGGGTACTTAAAATCTGATGCATATATATTACTATTTATAATTATATCGCTAGGATAATCATATAATTTATTGTCATCTATAGATATTAATAGTTTACAAGCTTTATCTAATCTATTTAAATATTCATTGCTTAGCCAATAGGAATCAGTTAGGATACAATCTATTTTTTTTTGTGCTAATAATGTTTCTACCTCTTGTATTTCATCATCTAAATCTGAACTTTTAAGAGTTACAAAATCAATTTTATTTTTTTGTAATACATCATTTGTAGTTTCAGAATTTTTAGTAAAAAATATAGGCTTTATATTTCTTTTTTGTAATTCTTTTGATATAGCAACACATCTCATAATATGTCCCATACCTACGTTAGTACTACCATCTGCTCTTATCGCTATTTTATCCATATCATACCTCTATCTATATTATTTAGATATAAATTTTATCTGATTTTCTTCATCAAATCTTATATATCCAGCTTTTTCAAACGCTTTTATAGATGGTATATTTTCTTTTTTTACAAATCCTACTAAAGTAAGCTCTTGCATTTCTTTTTTTATAACATCTAATACCTTAGTACCAATACCCCTACCTCTATAATTTTTATCTATACTGTAACTTATAATTGATTCATCGGCATCTTTATCTAGTCTTATAGTTCCTACATTATCATTATTATATGTGACAATAAATAAATCAGTATTCTTATCAGTTAATTTCTTTTTCAACCACGTTCTGTGATCATCAATTTCTATAGCTTTAGTATTAAATGAATTAGCTCTAACAGAAGGATCATTAGCCCATTCAAATAAGATATTACAGTCATCATAAGTTGCTTTTCTTAACTTTATCATTTTAATATACCTTCCTATATCTTATCTTATTTTTTTCTGTTCTATATGCTCATTTATCTTATATAGTTCTTTGTTCTCTTCCATAACTTTAACTATATCATTTAAGTAAAAATCATGTTTACCTTTATATAATAAATTATATAACCTATTTATAAGCTCAAAGTCTTCTTCCGTATCTAGTGTCCATCTATATTTAGAATAGTCTATATCGTTCATATAGTAATATACTTTATCGGCATTTTCATATATATATGGTGTAACATGCTCTTTATGATAGTCTTCATTAGCTTCATTATATGCTTGTTCTAATTTATCAAATGAAAATACTTCTGTATCTAACCCTCTTGGATAAGTTCTTTTTGTTAAATCTGATACTGCATTAGTTACTACATCATAATCATTATCTAAATAAAACTTAACTATATCATCTATTACATTAGGATCTATAAGGGGACAATCTGATGTTATTCTAATAACTATATCTGCATTATTTTGTTTAGCTGCATGATAATATCTACTTAAAACATCACTTTCACTTCCTCTAAAATAATTTACACCTATTTTTTCACATTCCTTAACGATTTCGTAATCTTGTTCTAAATCTGTAGTTGCTATAACTACCTTATCTATATATTTAGATTGATTTACTCTAGCAACCACATGATTTAATACACTTTTGTCATCTATATTTTTTAATACTTTTTTAGGTAATCTAGTAGATCCTACTCTAGCTTGTATAATAGCTACTACATTTCTATCATCCATAGTTTACCTACTTTCTATAATAATCTAAAACTTTAGTAACAGCTTTTACTACATCACTAAAATCTTCATCTGTCATATTAGGATGAAGAGGTAATGTTATCATTGAATTATATAATTCTTCTGCATTAGGACATAGTCCCTTCTCATATCCTAATTCTTGATAATATGGATGTAAATATACTGGTAAGTAATGAACATTAACTCCTATATTTTCTGCCAATAAAGCTTCAAATATCTCTCTTCTAGTAACATTAAACTTCTCTAAATCTAACTTCATTATATATAAGTGTCTACTAGTATCTGAAAATTCTTCTTCCTTTTGTATTATTACTCCATCAATTTTAGATAACTCTCTATTGTACATATTTACTAATTCTTTTCTTCTAGCTATAAAGCTATCTAACTTATTCATTTGACTTAGTCCTAAAGCACATTGGATATCAGTTATTCTGTAATTATATCCTAATCCTAGTTGTTCATAATACCAAGGACCTTCTTCTTTGTTTATAATCACATCCTTATCTCTAGTTATACAGTGAGTTCTAAATAACATAAGTTTATCATATAGCTCTTTTGAGTTAGTAGTTATCATTCCACCTTCACCTGTTGTTACAGTTTTAACTGGATGGAAACTAAATTCTGTCATATCCGATATACTACCTACATGTTTACCTTTATATTTAGTACCTAGTGCATGCGCTGCATCTTCTATAACTATAAGGTTGTGCTTTTTAGCTAATTCTAGTATTGGATCTAAATCTACAGCTTGCCCAGTAAAATGAACAGGTATTATAGCTTTTGTTTTATCTGTTATCTTTCTTTCTATATCATTTACATCTATATTATATGTTTCTGGATTTATATCAGCAAATACTGGTGTTCCACCACAGTACAATACACAGTTTGCAGAAGCAGCAAATGTCATAGCAGGTACTATAACTTCATCCCCTTCTTTTATGCCTGCAGCATAACATGCAGCATGAAGAGCTGCAGTTCCATTTGATATTGATACTGCATATTTTGCACCAACATATTCAGCTACTTTTTTTTCTAATTTATCAGACATAGGACCTGTTGTTAGAAAATCTCCTTTTAGTACGCTTACAACTGCATCTATATCATCTTGGTCTATACATTGTCTTCCATATGGAAGAAATTTTTCTCTTGTCGGTTTATCACCTTTTATTGCTATATTATTCATTTTACTTCTCCTTATTTAAATATTTATTTTATTTATAATAATATTCTTATAAATCCATTACTTGTTTTCCTACATATACTAAAGAATATTATAAAATAAAATATAAACCAAACATTAAATAGAACTGTTTGAGTTAATGTAGACAAAAATATAATAATAAACATGCCTAAATTTTCTTTGCTACAACCTTTAATCATGCTTATTAATAATATATTAAATAATATGCCTGCTATAATTCCATAGTTAACAAGAACACCTGAATATGTAGATATAAAATAACCAAAAGTATTATCTGTATTTAAAAACCATTCTACTGCCCTTCCTGTATTAGATATATATCTAGATATAGTTCCTGGTCCTATCCCTGTCAATTTTTCTGCAGTCGTCATATCATCAAATACTCCAAATCCTCTAGTTATTCTTATATCTGTTGATATATCTGTTTTATATAATTTATCAATAGCAAATTCTCCAAAAGGAGTTTGAATTAATATACCTAAAAAAATACATATAATTGCTATTATTGCAGTCTTTTTTCCTATACCTTTGAATACACTTAATATATAATATATCCATAATACACCGGCTATCAATATGCCTTGCAAAGATGTTGAAATTATTATGCTTGTTGTTATAAGAAATGAAAATATAACTTTTTGCTTTTTTAAACTCAAAAATAATAATGGTAACATATATGAAGCATAATGCTGTGGTTCTAAAAAAAATGAAACAGGTCTATTGATTCCTTGCCTAAGCACTACGGATGTTTTATCAGATAATTCTTTTATTACTATTGGATATACATTTTTATTTAATATAAATATACTTATTGCATGGATTAATAATCCTATCATAGCTATTATTCCTATTATCTTGTACGTTCTATATAATTTATCTTCCTCTATAATTTTACTTAGTGACGATATTATGAATACTGTTATACATGACATAATCATATTATTAATTATTTCACTATTTATAATATAATCTTTATCTAAAAGAATTAAAATTAGCTGGTTAATCAATGTATAAATAAGGAATAATATTAAAAATTTATTCACTAATATTTCCTTCTCTCTATACACTATATAAATTGAATATAAAAAACCTATTATATAAGATAAATATATAGCTCCAACCTTATACACAGATAAGTAAACAAATAACGGAATCAATAAATATACAAATTTATATTTTTTATTAGATAATGTATTCATAAATCTCCCTCTAATTACATTGTATTATTTTATCAATAATATCCTGATTTATTTTAGTATTCTTTAATTTTACTATGTTATATAAATCTATATATTTTTTTGCCATAGAATCAGTTGAAAACCTGTTTGAGTATTCAATTATATACTCTTTATCCCAATTCTTTGAGCATAATAATTCAATAGCATTAGCTAAGCTTTCATCTCTTCTATCATTTATAGTTATCATACATTTATCATCATATAAATCTTTTACTGCATCTAAATCAGAAAATGTAAGAGTTGGCAATCCAAATAAAAATCCTTCTATTATAGAAAGTCCAAACCCTTCATCTGTACTCACTATTAAATTAAAATCAGCTTGATTATAATATTGATTAATTATTTTCTTATCAATAAACCCACATACTTTAACTATCTCATTTAATTGTAATCTATTTATTTCTGATTCTATTAATCCATTAGTATTATCATTTCCTAATAAAAGCAATGTAATATTATGTTTTACATTATCTTCTAATAATGCAATCGATCTTATTAATTGTATTTGGTTTTTTCTCTCACAAATACTACCTACACACAATAATATTTTATTATTTATAGGTATATTATACTTCAATCTTAAATCTATCTTTTCAAATTCTATATTTTTAGATATTTTTGTTCCATTTAATATAACATTGATATTATCATTTTTTTCTAAATCATATTTTTTACTTATTCTTTCTTTCATTCCTGTACTAATAACAGTAACATCTATATTATTATCATTAGATATTTTATAAAAATTCTTTTCTATATTTTTTTCTAAATCAGTTGCACTACTAGAACTTTTATCCGGTATGATTCCATGTACAGTTATAATAAATGGTATATTACTTTCTAAACTTGCTTTTATAAACGGAATTACTCCTGTAGATAAAGAGTGAATATGAATTACATCGGGTTTAATTTCTCTAAGACATTTTTCAACATATCCACCAGATATTGAATAAAATATAGCTCGAGATATATTTCTTATATTTAATCCATTTTTTAATGAGAGCTTGATTGCTAAATTAATATATTTTAATTTTATAGATAATAATATGTCTATCCAAGTTCTTTTTACTATATTCAAACCTTCATAATACTTACCTTTTGTAATTGATGATTGTGTTAATACATAGGTATCAATATTATTCTTAACTAAACTTTCTGCTATATCATTCATGATAAGAGCGAAACCTGTTTTATTCTTCTGAAAATTTTTTTCATTTTCAATGAAAATATAAGGAGTTAATATAAAAACTTTCATTTGTATACCTCTTTTATTATAAATTTTATATTTCCTCTATCTTGCATCTTTCATATGCATCTAATAAACTATTAGGAGTCAAGTTATATATTTTTATACCATACCTATCTGAATAATCTTTTAGTGCATAATGGTGATATGCAACTGCAGAGTAGCATTTCAGTTCAAATCCTACACTCATTACTCTATCTGGACTATCATTGTTGTCATAGCAATGTATTACTTTAGGAGATGCAAATGAATTAAAATCACATCCCAATAAATATATTTCTTTAAATCCCATATATATAGCAGACTGAATACATCCTAGAACAACGTTCATACAAGCAGTCATATTTTTACACATATCAACTTCTATAACATCCTTATATTGATATGTATTCATATATTGATAATAAATATTTTCTTCATTTATACCTAAATTCTTTATTGTATCATGTGCTTTTGTTCTAACAATAAATTTAGTATTTGGAAATTGATTAATAATAGTTTTCATGTACTCTTTATCCTCACTATAAAATCTATTATCAAATAAACAGTAATAATCAGGTTTTATATGTTTTGATATTTCACTTCTATTTAAATAATTAACACCAAAAGTAATCTCATTCTTTAAGTAGTCTGGATTTAAGTTTTTCAATGATGGACCTGTACCTAAAATAAAACATCTCTTACCTTGATGTATATTTTTTAATGTAATATTCTTTTTAATTAAATTCTTTTCTTTCTTATTTACAAACCTAAACATAAAATTGGAAAATATATTATATGTTTTAAATATAGAGTTGTCTATATTTTCTTTTATAGAAAATTTATTCACTTCAACTACCTTCCTTCAAAATATCTATATACTAAATTTTTAAAATATTCTCTTTATAATAGTCATCAATAAAATCTATTGTATTTTTAAATAGTTGGGATTTATTTCTTATTTTACTCTCATCCCAATTCCACCACTGTATTTGAATTAAGTTTTCAATAGTTTTTTCATCAAATCTTTTTCTTATTACTCTAGCTGGATTTCCTGCTACTATAGTATATGGTGCAACATCTTTAGTAACAACAGAATATGCTCCTACTATAGCTCCATCCCCTATAGTTACGCCTCCTTTAATAAATGCTCCTGTTCCAATCCATACATCATTCCCTATAAAACTTCCACTACCATATTCTTGAAAATCAGTTTCTATGAACGATTTATTTAGTATGTTCTTTTTAGCATAAAATATAGGAGATGTAGATATATAATCTATTGGATGATTTCCTGGATTTATAACTACATTATTTGATATAGAACAATATTTTCCAATCATTGAATTACATATTATACTTCTTTTTCCTATATATGAATAGTCATCTAGTTTAGAATTATAAAATCTAGTTCCACCGCATATTGCACTTAATTTAGAAATTTTACTATTTTTTATAATTGCAAAAACAGATATATTGCTAGTTAGTCTTTTAGGTATATCTAGTATAAGATTTAATATAACTTTAACTTTGCTCACCTTTATTTCCCCCAAACTGTCTTATTTACTATATGAGTGTAACTTTGTATAAGTTTCACTACCTTTACAGATACATTAGTATCTACATAGTCAGGAGGTAATACTATTTCTTCATTATTTTCATACATACTTACAGCTAGCTCCATAGCCTGCTCAACATCATTTCCTTTTATACCACCAATAACAACTGTACCTTTATCAAGTACCTCTGGTCTTTCAGTAGATGTTCTTATAAGTACACCTGGGAAGTTAAGCATTGCACTTTCTTCAGATAAAGTACCACTATCAGAAAGTACACAGAAACTATTCATTTGAAGATGATTGTAATCCATAAATCCAAATGGTTTCATACTTTGCACTAATGGATGAAACTTAAATTCTCTTGCATCTATAAACTTCTTACTTCTTGGATGAGTAGAATATATAACTGGCATTTGATACTTTTCAGCTATATTATTTATAGAGTTCATTAAATCCATAAAGTTTTCTTCATTATCTATGTTTTCTTCTCTGTGAGCAGAAACTAATATGTACTTACCTTTTTCAAGATTTAATCTTTGTAGTACATCACTTTTTTCTATCTTATGCATATGAGCTTGTAATACTTCTTGCATAGGAGATCCAGTTACAAATATTGTCTTTCCATCTATTCCTTCTGATATTAAATATCTTCTTGAATGTTCTGTATATGGTAAGTTTATATCTGCTATGTGGTCTACGATTTTTCTATTTATCATTTCAGATACATTCCAGTCCCAACATCTGTTTCCAGCTTCCATGTGGAATATTGGACACTTAAGTCTTTTTGCTGATATTGCTGACATTGCAGAGTTAGTATCACC
Source organism: uncultured Romboutsia sp. (assembly GCA_904418825.1). GTDB lineage: Bacteria > Bacillota > Clostridia > Peptostreptococcales > Peptostreptococcaceae > Romboutsia. Next base: position 11,258 of record CAJFPU010000025.1, read on the forward strand.
TAATACTAATAATGCATCTGGTTGTTCTTTTTGTATAACTTCATAAGATTTAGCTATTATATTCCCCATAGTTTCACCTAAATCTTTTCCTACTGTATCTAAGTAATAATCTGGTTCTCTTAATTCTAAATCTTCAAAAAATACTTGATTTAAAGTATAGTCCCAATTTTGTCCTGTATGAACTAATATATGGTCAAAGTATTGATCACATTTTTTTATTGTTTCAGAAAGTCTTATTATCTCTGGTCTAGTACCAACTATAGTCATTAATTTTAATTTTTTCATTATTTATTCACCTCTAAGAAATAAGTATCTGGCTTTTCTGGATTAAACATTTCATTTGACCAGAAAAGTGTTATAATTTCATCTTGTCCTATATTTTCTATAGAATGAGTATATCCTGGTGGTATATCAAGTACTTGTGGCTTTTCTCCATCAACTATATACTCAATTACTTTGTCTTCATCTATTTTTCTAAATCTAATAGCTGCTTGGCCTTGTATTACTATGAACTTTTCAGTTTTAGTATGGTGCCAATGGTTACCTCTAGTTATTCCTGGGTGTGTTTTTGACACAAACATTTGACCAAACTGTTCTGATTTTACAAGTTCAGCTAACCATCCTCTGTTATCTTCTTTTTTATCTAAGTAATATGAGAAGTCATTTTCTTCTAAATATGTTAAATATGTTGAATATAATGCTTTATTAAATCCATCACTTAGATCAGGTATTAATAAGCTTTTTCTCATATTTCTAAACATCTTTAAGCTATCTACTATATTTCCTAAAGTTCTTTTATATACAGTAGTTACTTCATAGTAATACTTATCTATTTGTATACTACTTGCACCAGTAGTGTTTACATTAACTTCTTCATCTATATTTTTAAGCTTTATTATATTTTCATCTTCAATACAATCTATTATTGATGCTACTACATCATCTATATATACTAAGCTTAATTCTATTACTGGATCATTTACCCACACATCTAAATCATGTGCTATATTATAACAAAATGTAGCTACTGCTGAGTTATAATTAGGTCTACACCATTTACCAAATAAGTTTGGTAATCTAAATATATAAACTTTAGCGTCACATTCATCACTATATTTTATTAAAACATCTTCTGATTGCTTTTTACTTTTTCCATAATCATTGTCAAGAACTGCATGAGTTGATGATGTTATAAGTATTGGAGTATTTTTTTTATTTTCTTTTAAATATCCAACTATTTTTTCTGTTAATCCTCCATTACCTTCATAAAACTCTTTAGCATCTTTAGGTCTATTAACTCCAGCTAGATGAACTATAAAATCAGTATTTAAAACTGCTTCTTTTAATTCTTCATCTGTATTATTTCTATCTATAGTAAGTATTTCATACTTATTAGCTTCTTTTAGTGCTACAACAGTGTTTTTACCTACAAATCCATTACTTCCTGTTACTAATATTTTTTTCATACTCTTATCTCCATAATTAAAATCATTTTATATTAATTAGTTATAGCGACTTCTTTATTTTTTCTTTCTTCTTCAAAGTTAGCTAACTCTTCTTGTATATAATCTAATTTTAATAATAATTCTTTCATTCCTTCTACATCTAATCTAGTAGTATTGTGTGAATGATAATCGTCTAATGCGGATGTTTCTTCTTTTCCATCACTAAAGTAATTATCATAATTTAAATCTCTATTATCAGCACAAATTCTGTAGTAATCTCCACAGTCTTCTGATTTAGCTAATTCTTCTCTTGTTGCTAATGTTTCATATAATTTCTCACCATGTCTAGTTCCAATTATCTTAACTCCTGTATCTTTAGCATCAAATAATTCAGTCATAGCTTGTGCTAAACATCCTACTGTTGCTGCTGGAGCTTTTTGTATAAATAAATCTCCTTGTCTAGCATTTTTAAAAGCATATAATACTAATTCAACTGCATCTGGTAAACTCATCATAAATCTAGTCATATTAGGATCAGTAACTGTTATATCTTCTCCTCTTTTCATTTGTTCAACAAATAGTGGTATAACAGAACCTCTTGATGCCATTACATTTCCATATCTTGTTACACTTATTAGTGTATCTTTAGGGTCTACTTGTCTTGCTTTAGCTATTGCTACTTTTTCCATCATTGCTTTTGATATTCCCATAGCATTTATAGGGTAAGCTGCTTTATCTGTACTTAAGCAAACTACATTTTTTACTCCGTTATTTATACATGCATTTAATACATTTTCTGTACCTATTACATTTGTTTGTACTGCTTGCATTGGATAAAACTCACAAGAAGGAACTTGTTTAAGTGCTGCTGCATGGAAAACATAATCTACTCCTTTTAATGCATAGTCTATACTGTTGTAATCTCTTACATCTCCTATATAGAACTTAAGCTTATCATTTCTGTAAGTTCTTCTCATATCTTCTTGCTTTTTTTCATCTCTACTGAATATTCTTATCTCTTTTATATCTGTATCTAAAAATCTGTCTAGTACAGCATTTCCAAATGATCCTGTACCACCTGTTATTAAAAGTACTTTATCCTTGAACATATTCTTCATCTCCTATATTTTTAATAATACTTTTTAAGTATCCTTCTAATCTATTTAGTAGCATATTTCTTTCAAAGTTTTGTTTAAAATATTGCTTTCCGTTATTTCCAAGTTTTTTTCTATCTATTTCATCCATATTATATAGTTGAATAACTTTATTATATAATTCATTGTAATCTTCAGCTTCACTTACTAATCCACAGTTACTACTTTTTATAGCTTCCATTCCTGATCCACTTATAGACCCTAATATAGGTTTCCCCGATGCCATATATGATTGAACTTTCGCTGGAAGTGTTATTCTTAATATATCTGTATTCTTTAATGTTACTATCAGTGCATCTGATTGATTAAAGTATTTTGGCATATCTGTAGATGGCTTTCTTCCTAGTAATTTAACTGTATCTTTTAAGTTATATTTTTCTACTAACTCTTTTATATTATTAAATTCGCTTCCATCCCCTAATATAATCCATTTTATATTCCTATTTTGCTTAGCTAATTTAGCTGCTTTTATTATTGTATCTACACTTTGTGCTTTTCCTATATTACCTGCAAATGTAACTACAAAATCCTCATTGTCTTTTGCTATTACATTCTCATTTAAATTATTGTCTGAATATATATCTTCTGCCCATTGTGGTAGATATACTATTTTTTCTTCATTTATTCCTGATTTAACTAATATATCTCTATACCCTTCTGATGCTATTACTATTTGGTCAAATGTATCATATATTTTTATACAAATCTTTTTTAATGTATTCCTTATATTTTTATTATTTATATTTTTAATTGAATAAAATGTTTCCGGCCATAGATCTTGTATATATATTGATGTTGGTATCCTTTTTAATTTACCTAACACTATTGCTGGAATAGCTGATGTTATTGGTGAAACTTGAAATACAAATATATTATCAAATTTTTTTTTTGCTAACTTAGGTATATGAAATAGTGAATTTATCATAAATGATAAGTAGTTTAATGCTAGTTTTATTGAACTATCTTGTCCTCTTTCTATAAGGTAACATCTATTTATCTTTATTCCTTTATACTCTTTGGGTCCTCTTGATTTAAATGAATATCCTTCAAATAATTTGCCATATGGATAGTTAGGTAGTCCTGTAAGTACTTCTACCTCATGACCTTTTTCTACTAATCCTTCACATATATCATTTATCCTAAATTCTTCTGGCCAAAAGTATTGTGTAACTACTAATATTTTCATATTACTACCTCAAATCTGATAATTTATGATTTATTTTAATATTATTTCGTATCTTTTCAGATGAATATATATTATCCGTTACAAGTTTTATAGAATTTTCATCTATAAATTGCTTCTTTATGGTAACTTTATTTATTCCATATAACATTTTTATAACAAACTTAGGAACAAATACCTTAAATTTTGATACCTTATTTATATCTAACATATCTCTAAATGTATAATCTTTCTCATCTGATATATTGTAGATTTCATTTGAAGATACATTTCCATCAATAATATTCTCCACTACATCTACTATATTTTTCACATTACATAAACTAAGTTTATTGTCACCTTTACCAACTCTATAATTAATACCTTTTAGCTCTGTTCTTCTTTGAATATTAAGTTTAAACTCATCACTATATACTGGAGCAAGCCTTAACATAAAGTATGGTGATTTACAATTAGATTCTATATATTCTTCTGATTTTTTCTTGGCTACTGCATAAGGTGACTTTGGAAAACACTCATCTGTTTCAATATAAACACTTTTATCCATTCTTTCACCATATACAGATATAGTACTTAAAAATATAAATTTCTTAAGATTTAAATATTTATTACTTAAATCAACTAAATCTTGAGTAACCCCATAATTTACTTTCATAAATCTTTCTCTAGATAAATCATTTCCTTTGTTATGAGCAAGTGCCGCACAGTGAACTATCACATCTATATCATTGTGTTTTTTTATAACTTCTTCTAAAGCTTCTTTATCAGTTAAATCACATTGTATATATTGGTCACATACATTACTAGTTTTTGATTGTGATACTCCTAATATCTCATGCTTATCTTTTAATCGGTTGTTTATATTACTTCCTATAAATCCATTTACACCTGTTATTAATACCTTCATATTCTACCTCCTCTCTTTTTTTAATCTTCATTAGTTGCTTTCTTACCTTCAACTATACCTTCTCGCTTAAATACCTTAAACAATGTCATAAACACTATCTTTATATCAAGTATAATAGACTTATTATCAAGATACTCTTTATCAAACTCAACCTTTTCTTCTATCTCAAGCTCATCACGACCATTAACTTGTGCCCATCCAGTAACTCCTGGATATAACTTATCAACACCTCTTAACTCTCTTAATCCAGTAAGATCATATTGATTGTAAAGAGCTGGTCTTGGTCCAACAAATAACATCTCACCCTTAACTATATTTAATAGCTGTGGTAACTCATCTAAACTAGTTTTTCTTAAAAATCCACCAATCTTAGTTATAAATATATCTGGATTATCAAGTAAATGAGTTGCAACATCTGGTGTATCAGTTCTCATACTTCTAAATTTATATATAGTAAAATTTATATTATCTTTCCCGACTCTTTCTTGCTTGAAAAATACTGGTCCTTTTGACTCTAACTTTATAAGTATCGCCACTACTAAAAATAAAGGAGATAATAAAATTAGAGAAATTAATGCTATTAATCTTTGTAATAAATTATACATTGACTACCTCCTTTAAATTTGCATCTTCCGGTCTTATATAAGTTGTAACAAACTCCCTCATCACACTATCTATAAGCTCCACATCTTCATTATCAACTATCTTTTTAAGCATATTTAAATGATTTACAACCTTATCACTATCAAACTCCACAGGCTTACCAATAAATATCTTGCTATTAGCAGTCTTTGTTAAACCTTCCTCACTCATTAAAAGCTCTTCATATAACTTTTCCCCTGGTCTTAAACCAGTGTACTCTATCTTAATATCAACACCTGGCTCAAACCCACTAAGTCTAATCAAGTTATGTGCAAGATCAACAATTTTAACAGGCTCACCCATGTCAAGAATAAATATTTCTCCACCCTTTGCCATTGCTCCAGCTTGAAGTACTAGTTGCACAGCTTCAGGTATAGTCATAAAATACCTTATAATATCTGGATGAGTTATTGTAACTGGTCCACCCTCAAGTATTTGCTTTTTAAATAAAGGTATTACACTACCATTACTTCCTAGTACATTTCCAAACCTAACTGCAACAAATTCTGTTTCACTATTTTTATTTATAGTTTGTATAATCATCTCCGCAGCTCTTTTAGTTGCACCCATTATATTTGTTGGGTTAACTGCTTTGTCTGTTGATATAAGTACCATTCTTTTTACTTTATATATATCACAAAGTCTTGCCACATTTAATGTTCCAAATATGTTATTCTTTATAGCTTCACTTGGACTGTTTTCCATTAATGGAACATGCTTATGAGCTGCTGCATGAAATACTACATCTGGTTTATATTCATTAAATATTTCATCCATTCTTTTGTATTCTCTTATAGAAGCGATTATTGTACTTAAGTTTAATTTATCTTCATACTTTCGTATAAGCTCTTGTTGTATAGCGTAGGCATTATTTTCATAATTATCTACTATTATAAGGTGTTTTGGATTGAAGCTTGCTATTTGTCGACAAAGCTCACTTCCTATACTTCCTCCACCACCAGTAACAAGTACAGTCCTTTCTTTTATATAATCGCTCATTTCTTTCATATTAACTTTTATAGGTTCTCTTCCTAAAAGATCTTCTATATCAACATCTCTAATTTTTTTTATGTCAACTTTACCATCGATTATTTCATATATTCCTGGTATTGTTTTTAACTTACATTTTGTTTGTCTACATTTTTCTATTATTTGTGCTTTTCTCACCTTGTCAACGTTTGCTATTGCAAGTATTATTTCGTCTACATTTTGTTTTTCAACTATATCTTTTATTTGAGAAGTATCGCCAAGTATTTTTACATGGTGTATTCTTCTTCCTATTTTATTTATATCATCATCTATAATTCCAACTGGTATTTTATTAAGTTGAGGGTTTTCTTTTAATTCGTTTATTATCATTTGTCCTGCACTTCCAGCTCCAACAACTAATACTCTTTTGTTATTATTTGAAAGTGACATTCTTATTTTTAATCTTCTGCCCGTTCGATACACTAATCTTAATCCACCTGTACATCCTATTATTAATATTGTTGCTACTATATAAAATAATATTGAATATTCTAATCCTATTAATTTATGTACTATATATACAGGTATTACATAAACTACACATGCTAAAAGTATAGATACCATTTCTTCTTCTCCTGCATATCGCCACAAGCTAGAATAGCATTTGAATATGTTAAATGATATTGTATGTATTATCATATATATAATTAACGGAAGTATTATTGTGTTAATGTCTGTATTTTTATAATTTAATGTAAAAACCATAGCTGCTAATATTGATATTAATACTCCACACATATCTAAAGCCCATAGTGAAATTTGTCTTACTTTATATGAGCTAAGTATTTTTTTTAGTGTACCTTCATAATTATAAATATTATTTTCTAATTCCATTATCTCCCCCCAATATTTAATTTTTTAACATTTTTATGAGTTGATAAAATATTTTAAGTACTTATCAACCCATTTTATATAAAACTTTTTTATTATCTATTAATATATTACTTATAACGCAGCGGCCTTTTTCTTATTTTTAGGATTTCTTCTTGAACTACTTTGCTCATAATAATAGTTATAATAATTATAACTACTTCCCTCAGCCTCAAACTTATTTAAAACTGCACCAATTATATTAGCATTAACATCTTCAAGCCTTTTCTTTGCAATCTTTGCCATTTCAATATCACATTGCTTACTTCCAACAACAAAAATACATCCATCACTGTAAGTTGATATTATTCCAGCATCCGTTACAATTCCAATTGGAGGAGCATCTATAAATATATAATCATAGTACTCTCTTAAACTTGTTATAAATTCCTTCATTCTCTTTGAACTAAGTATCTCTGATGGATTTGGAGGCATTGATCCACATGTTAATACATGTAAATTTTTAACTTCCGTACAATGTACACAATCTGCAAAAACTTTGTTATTTAATAATATGTCAGTTAACCCCTTTGTATTACTAATATTAAACATTCTGTGAACACTTGGGTTTCTTAAATCTCCTTCAAGTAATAAAACCTTTTTATCAAGATTTGCAAAACTTACTGCTAAATTTGCTATTACTGTAGTTTTTCCCTCATTTTGCATTGAACTAGTAACAGTTATAACTTTCATTTCCTTATCTAAGTTTGAAAATTCTATACTAGTTCTTATCCCCCTATAACATTCTGAAATAGGAGATTTTGGATTTCTTATACTTATTATTTTATTTAAAATTTTACTCATATCTTCCTCCTATTTATTAATCTATATCTTCATTAGGTATTACACCAATAACTGATAATCCTAAATGCTTTTCTATATCTTGTGCTGTTTTTATTTTGTTATCTAAACTCGTTGTGCTAGTTAATTTTTACAATAATAAAACTCTAACAAATATAGTAACCTAAGATTATCACATAAAATTCAAAGGATGGTTACTATATGTTA
>CAJFPU010000026.1 GCA_904418825.1 uncultured Romboutsia sp.
AATATTTTAATTTCAATAATCATCAATTTATTACAATAAAATATGAAAATATTTATTTTATAAGTAACCAAAAAAAATTTCTAGCATATCATATATTAATATACGATAGCTAGGAGGCAAGTTATGAAAATTGGCGATATAGTAACTAGGAAATCATACAATAAAGATATAATATTCAGGATAGTTGGATTTAATATAGATAATAAAAATGAAAAAATAGCAATTTTAAAAGGTGTAGCATTTAGAATAATTGCAGATGCATACTTAGATGATTTAGAACTTGTAAAAATATCAGACATAAAACAAATATTAATAGATTCAAAAGTAGAAAACTTAATATTTGAATCAGTTAGAAGCGCTCAAGATAGAGAAAAAAAAATGAATAGAGCTGCATTAAAATTACAATCAAATCCTAATATTTATGGTATACCAGGAAAGGTATTACAAATAGATGGAGATAAAGAGTATTTAAAAATATGTCTAGATGTATATACTGAGCTTGGTATACCAGCAGTAGGTGTTTCTATACCTGAAGAAAATCAATATAAGGAAGTAGTTGGACTATTAGAAAAACATAATCCAGATATATTAGTTATAACTGGTCATGATGCTATTACATCTAGAAAAGGAAATATTACAGATTTGAATAATTATAGAAACTCTTTGAATTTTATTAAAGCAGTTAAACAAGCGCGTAAGTGGCAACCTAACTTAGATAATTTGGTTATATTTGCAGGTGCCTGTCAATCAAATTATGAGCAAATAATAAGAGCTGGAGCTAATTACGCTAGTTCACCAGGTAGAATAATGATACATGCATTAGATCCAGTGTTTGTAGTTGAAAAAATTGCTTGCTCTAGAATAGATACTATAGTTCCTATAGAAGAAGTTATAGAACAAACTGTAACAGGTCTAAAAGGTATAGGGGGATCTGAAACAAGAGGTAAATTTAGATGGGCTATGCCTAAATCTATGCTGTATTAAAAATAATATTATAAATATGGTAAAAAAATATATTGACTTTTAGGATGAAAATATATAAAATAATTAGTTTAAACATTTGACAGAAAAAGGCATTTATGATATTATGTAAACATACAAACGTTTAAAGAAGGTGATATCATGGCTACTATTCAAACTCTAGATAAGATAAGGGAAAGTTTAGAGAGGCATTTAGGTAAAAAAATACTACTTAAAGCTAATAAGGGAAGAAAACAAATCATTACAAAAAAGGGAGTTCTAGAAAAAGTTTATCCGAGTGTGTTTGTTGTAAAGCTAGATAGCGACAATGAAGGATGTTCTAGAGTATCTTATAGTTACTCAGATTTATTAACATCTAATGTAAAATTGCAAGTATTTAAAAATCAAGATAAATTAAACGTAAGTTAAAAATTATACCTATCAAAAATAGGTGTAATTTTTTTTTTATATATTAAATATAAATATAGTGTGATATTTATATTTAATATATGGGGAGGCAAATATGGAATTAATAAAAGATATAATAAAAGTAGATAATAGAATAGACTTTGGAAAGTTTCAAACATTTATAGAAGCAGAAACAGTTGTGCCTGATAAAAAATCAGATGTATATGAAATAATAAAAACTGAAGGGTACATATCTTTAAAGAAAGTAGAACTTGCAGAAGGTAAAGTAATTTGTAGAGGTAGTTTTAATTATAATGTAATATATATGGCAGATGATAAAGTAACAGTTTCAAATGTAGATGGTAAAATAGATATAAATGAAGTTATAGAAAAAGATAATATAGTTCCTGATATGGAATATATGTTATTCCCTGAAGTAGAGCATGTAGATTGTACTATAATGAATGAAAGAAAAATAAAAATAGGAGCTCTTATGAATTTAAGAGGAAGTATATTTGATAAGCAAAGACTAGATATAGTAAAGGATATTGCTCAAGTTGAAGGAGTTCAAAAGCATAGAAAAGAAATAAATTATCAAGATATTGTAGGTATAGAAAAATCAGAAAGCGCAATAAGAGATACTATAACTATAAATACTGAGGAAGTTCAATCTATAATAAGTTTAAATCCATATGCAAAGGTAAAAGAAACTAGAGTATCTGATAATAAAGTTATAGTTGGTGGAGTATTAGAAATAAATCCTTTAGCTTGTACATATGATGGTGAATTAGTTGAATTAGATAAGATAGGGATAGATTTTACACAATTCATAGAGGTACCAGGAGCATGTGAAGGTATGACAGAAGAAACTTTATTATCTATGGGAGAGTTAAACTATGTATTTAAACAAAATAATGAAAGTAGTACAGGTTTGTTAGAAATAGATTGTACAGTTGAATGCAAAGTAAAAGTTACAGATGAAATAACAAGAGAGATATTACAAGATGCTTATTCACCAGAGACAATAATAAAATTTGATTATAGAACGATGGAAGTTAATAAAACAATAGAATCAGAAACAGAAAGTTTTGTTGTAAGAGAAACTATAAAAAATAGTAATGATGATATACAAATAAAAGATATAGTAAGTGTTTGTCCATCTATAACTATAGAAAATTCTTATGTAGAAGGAGATAAGAGTATAATACAAGGTATAATAAAAGTTGATATATTATATGTTCCAGTAGAAGGTTTAAAGTCAGTTTATAGAATAACTGAAGAAATACCATTTGAACATGATATAACAATAAATGATTTAAGCGATACTTGTAATATATTTAATACAATTTCTATAGAAAAATTAGATGTTGATTTAAATAGAGACGATATAGATTTATCAGTAAAAATAAAGAGATTTATAGAAGCAGTAGATAAAAAGACAGAAAGCTTTATAGTAAAGGGTGAAGATTTAGGAGCATATGATTTATCTGCAGCTCCAAGTATAATAGTTTATATATGCAAAGAAGGCGATAATCTTTGGAATATAGCAAAAAAATATAATACAACAGAAGCTGAAATAGCAGAGTTAAATGAATTAAAAATAGATGAACCACTAAAGGCAGGTAAATGTTTAATTTTAGAAAAAAAAGTAGTAGTATGTGACTAAAACATTTATTATTATAAATTGATAAAATAATAGGGGAGTATAATCCCCTATTATTTTATTTTTTGTAGTATAATATAAGTACTAAGCATTAAATGCATTATGAATACTAAAGGAGGCTAAAATGAATTCAATAGAATTAAAAAGTAGAGCTAAAATAAATCTATCAATAGATGTTACAGGAAAAAGAGAAGATGGATATCATTTAGTCGAAATGATAATGCAGACAATAGATTTATATGACATTATAAAGATAAAAGAAATCGATATAGACGAAATTAATATAAATAGTAACAGTTCAGATATTCCATTAAATGAAAATAATATTGTTTATAAGGCAGCTAGAATATTAAAAGATCAATTCAATATAAAAAATGGTGTAGAGATATTTATAGAAAAAAATATTCCAGTAGCCGCAGGAATGGCTGGTGGAAGTTGTAATGCAGCTGCAGTTTTAGTTGGACTTAATAAAATTTGGAATCTTAATTTATCAGAAAAAAGATTGCAAGAAATAGGACTTAAATTAGGTGCTGATGTTCCATTTTGTATATCGGGAAATGCAGCCTTAGCTCAAGGAATAGGAGAAGAATTAACTTATATAGAAGGATTACCTAGAGATACATTTATATTAGTTTGTAAACCAAATTTATTTGTATCAACAAAAGAAGTATATGAAGGATTAGATTTACAAAATATTAAAAATAGACCAGATAATAAGTTTTTGATAGAATGTTTAAAAAAAGGGAATATAAATTTATTAGCAAAAAATATGGTAAATGTGCTAGAAACTGTAACGAGTAACATACATAAAGAAATAAAAGATATAGAGAATATAATGTTATACAATAATGCTTTAGGTGCTATGATGAGTGGAAGTGGGCCTACAGTTTTTGGGTTATTTGACAAAGAAGAAGATGCATTAAATGGAAAGGGAGAACTACTAAAGAAATATAATCAAGTTTATATTGTCAGAAGTAGTGAAAAAGGAGTTGAAGTCAATGGAGAATTTAACTAAGTTAAATTTAGATGAGTATAAACCGCTAAGAGATGTGGTATTTGAAAATTTAAGGGGAGCAATAGTAGAAGGTAAATTAAAACCAGGTCAAAGACTTATGGAAGTTCAATTAGCAGAGCAATTAGGTGTAAGTAGAACACCTGTAAGAGAAGCGATAAGAAAATTAGAGTTAGAAGGATTAGTTGTTATGATTCCAAGAAAAGGCGCTTATGTAGCTAATATGTCATTAAAAGATGTAATAGATGTGTTAGAGATAAGAGCAAGTCTAGAAGGATTAGCAGCATCTCTTGCGGCTGAAAGAATAACAGACGAAGATATAAAAAAACTAGAATCTATAGTAGAAGAGTTCAATGATAGTATAAATCAATCAGATGTAGAAGCTTTATTAAGAAAAGATGTAGAGTTTCATGAATGCATATTTAAATCTACAAATAATAAAAAACTTCATCAATTAATAAATTCTTTATGGGAACAGGTTTATAGGTTTAGAGTTACATATATATCAGATTATGATTCTACTGTAAATATAGTAGAAGAACATAAGATGATATTAGATGCTATAAAAAGAAGAGATAGTAAGCTTGCAAAGCAATATGCTATGCAACATATCCAAACAGCTGAAAATTTTATGATAGAAACAGCGATAAACGATAAAGAATTATAAAAAAAACATTAAATAAATTTAATTATTTTAAATTTATTTAATGTTTTTTTTTATAATTATTAAGTAATCATATTCTAATAACTAACTTGGTAAAAATGATTGTTTATATAAATAGATTAAATTTTATTAGTTAAATTAGTATAAATTAATTAGAATTGGAAATACTCAAAATAGCAATATTTTGAGGGGGATTAATTATGATTAATAAAATAAAAATAAGATTAAGTATATTAATATTAAGTTTAGTTGCAATTATATCAATTATGACAATATCAATAAGTGGAGAAGTAAAAAAAATAAGTAATGCATCACAAGATTATAAAGATAAACTTATAAGATTTCATGTAATAGCAAATAGTGATTCAGATGAAGATCAGAATTTAAAATTAAAAGTAAGAGATGCTGTTATAAATTATTTACAGCCTAAATTATTAGAATCAGAAAGCATAGAAGAAAGCGAACTAATAATAAAAAGAGAGTATAGTGAACTTGAGAAAATAAGTAAAAATATTATTTTACAAAATGGATATAATTATGATGTTAAAATAGGAATTGATTATAGTGAATTTCCTACTAAACAATATTCTAATGTAGTATTGCCAGCAGGTGAATACAAAGCATTAAAAATAATAATAGGAGAAGGAAGTGGGAAAAATTGGTGGTGTGTTATGTTTCCACCTTTATGTTTTGTAGATGAAGAAAAAGGTATAATAGATAAAGATACAGACGATAAATTAAGAGAAGTATTAACTGAAGAAGAGTACAATCTAATAGCTCAAAAAACTAGTAATCAAACAAATAGAGTTCAAATTAAGTTTAAAATAGTAGAAATAGTACAAAATATAGTTAAATAAAAAATTAAAGGAGTGACAAAGTTTATGGATAGGTGTTATAAGCTTAAAGTTTTAATGATAGTTTTAACTTGTGTGCTTATTCCTACAAGCCTAATATATTCAAATGGATTAGATACAAATTCTAATATAAAATCATCTTCTATTAAAGCTAATACTGTTAAGCAACAAAAAAGAGAAGTAATAAATATTACTAATGAAGAATTATTGCTTTTATCTAAGTTAGTTACAGGAGAAGCTCGAGGAGAAAGTTATGAAGGACAAGTTGCTGTAGCGGCAGTAGTTATAAATAGGGTAAAAGACCCAAGATTTCCAAATAGTATAAAAGATGTTATATATCAGAAAAATGCATTTTCCGTAGTTAAAGATGGATCTATAAATATGCAACCTACAGAGTCTGCATATACTGCTGCACAAGATGCATTATATGGCAATGATCCAACTAATCAAGCAATATATTTTTGGAATCCTGATATAGCTACATGTAATTGGATAAAAAAATTAAATCCATATATGAGGATAGGAAATCATGTATTTGCTAAAGAATAGAAAATATATATTTTAAATATTAATAAAGGCGCGTTTGCTCCTTTATTTTTTTGTTAAAATAAATTATAATAATCATTTAGATAAGAAAATGCATATAATATTTGAAATTAACAAATATTCGTAGAAAGGTGAGCAGGTTATGAGTAAAATAAATGTAGCTTTAATATTTGGTGGAAAATCAGGTGAACATGAAGTTTCACTGTTATCAACAGCTTCAATTTATAAACATATTAATAGAGATAAATATAATGTTTTTACTATAGGAATAACAAAAGAAGGAAGATGGATGTTTTATGATGGAAATGAAGAAAACATCAAAAATGGAAATTGGGTTAATTTAGCTAATAAAAATGTTGAGATAAATTTAATACCTTCAGGAAATAAAGAAGTAGGATTAAAATTTGAAGATGGAAGAGTAGAAAAGATAGATGTATTATTCCCAGTTCTACATGGACCATATGGAGAAGATGGTACAATACAAGGATTATTTGAAATAAGTCAAATTCCATATGTAGGGTGTGGAGTTTTAGCATCTAGTGTAGGGATGGATAAGCTTATATGCAAAAAGGTATTCTCACAAATAGGATTACCACAAGTAGATTACACATACACTAATAGATGGGAATTTAATATAAATAAAGACAAAGAATTAAATAATATAGAACAAAAATTAAGCTATCCAATATTTGTTAAACCAGCTAATTTAGGTTCTAGTGTAGGTATATCTAAAGCTTCAAATAGAGAAGAACTTTTAATTGGTATAGAAGAAGCTTTAAAATATGATTCAAGAATAGTTTTAGAAAAAGGTATAAATGCTAGAGAGATAGAAGTTGCTGTTATTGGAAATGAAGAGGTTAAAGCATCTATAGCAGGAGAAATAAAGCCAGCTAAAGATTTTTATGACTATGAAGATAAATATATAAATGGTACTTCAACTTATGATATACCAGCAAATATAAAGCCAGAAGATATGGAAAATATAAGAAGAATGGCGATAGAAGCATTCAAAGGAATAGATGGAAGAGGTCTTTCAAGGGTAGATTTCTTTATAGATAAAGATTCTGGAGAAATATTTATAAATGAAATAAATACATTACCAGGATTTACAAATATAAGTATGTATCCTAAAATGTGGGAAGCTACAGGTTTAGAGTATTCTAATCTTATAGATAGACTTATAGAACTAGCAATAGATTCTAAAAAGTAAAGTAGGTGTTACAAATGGATGATAGACCTATAGGTGTTTTCGATTCAGGGCTAGGAGGTCTTACAGTATTAAAAGAAATAATGAATATTATACCAAATGAAAATATAGTTTATTTTGGAGATACAGCTAGAGTTCCTTACGGACCTAGATCTAAGGAAACAATAATAGAATATACTTTTCAAGCTATAGATTTTTTAATTTCAAAAAATGTAAAGGCTATAGTAATAGCTTGTAATACAGCTACAGCAAGAGCATTAAAAGAAGCAAATGAAAAGTATGATTTACCAATAATAGGAGTTATAGAGGCAGGTGCAAAAACTGCAGCATATACTACAAAAAATAAAATTGTTGGAGTAATAGGAACGGATGGAACTATAAGATCTAAAGCATATAATACAGAAATTGCTAAAATAGATTCGAATATAAAGATAGTAGATAAGGCATGTCCTTTATTTGTTCCTATAGTAGAAGAAGGATGGGCAAATACTGATATAGCATCATTAACTGCAAAAAGATACTTACAAGAGTTAATGGATAAAGGTATAGATTCTTTAGTATTAGGATGTACTCATTATCCATTATTAAAGAAGACTATAGGAGAAATTGTTGGAGAAAAGGTTAAGCTAGTAAATCCTGCAAAAGAAACTGCAAAAGATTTAAAGCAAATATTAGAAAATAACAATATACTTAGAGAAGGTACTGAATACGATGCTAAGTATGAGTATTATGTATCAGATATACCTGAAAAGTTTGCTGTTATTGCAGAAGAATTTTTAAAGAAAGAAATATACGATATAAAAAGTATAAAAATATAAAAATATTTACCATGAGTATAAACTTTAAGCTTTGCTTAAGGTTTATACTTGTTTTAGGAGAGGATTTATTTTGGAGGCAAAACTAAAGATAATTACAAAACAATATGATGAAATGGGAATTATAGATACTATAGAGGTAGGCACTATAGGAAAAATATTTGAAAAAAATAAAGATATATATGTAGTTTATGAAGAAACTGAAGAAGGTCAAAAAATAACAACTACATTAAAAATATCTAATGATGAAGTTTCTATAAAAAAATTTGGAAATATAAATTCTTTAATGGTATTCAAAGAAAAACACAAGCATTTGACAAAATATAAAACTCATCAAGGTTTATTTATGATAGAAACAAAAACTAATAAATTAATTATTGATAAAAGTGAAAAAGATTATATAAAATTAAATATAGAATATAATATAAATATATTAGATTTATTTAAAGGAAAAAATGAAATAAATATATTAATAGAGTATAATATATAATATAGATTATAAATTTTATAGAAGGTAGTTAAAATACTACCTTTTATTTAATTTATTTGGTATTATAATAGTTATATTAAAGTTTGTATATTTTAGAAATTTATACAAGGGATTATGGTTTTTTTATAGAAAACTATAGATACGAGTTATAAAAAAACTAAATGTAAGAGGTATAAATATGGTTTTTGAAAAAGTACTAAGTACTATAAATAAATATAACTTAATAGAGTCAGGAGATAAAATTGTTATAGGAATATCTGGAGGACCGGATTCTGTTTGTTTATTGCACATATTAAATAGACTTAAGGATAAACTAGATATAGAATTATATGCAGCTCATTTGAATCATCAAATCAGAGGAATAGAAGCTCAAAAAGATGCTTTATATGTTTCAGAGATATGCAAAGAAATGGGAATAATTTATTTTATAAAATCTATTGATGTTCCTAAATATTGTGAAGAAAATAGTCTTTCAATAGAAGAAGGAGCAAGAAAACTAAGATATGAAATGTTTGATGAAATAAAACAAAAAACAAGGTCAAATAAAATAGCAATTGGACATAATCTAAATGATCAAGCGGAAACAGTTTTAATGAGAATTATGAGAGGAACTGGTCTTCAAGGTCTTAGAGGTATTGAATATATTAGAGAAAATAGTATAATTAGGCCACTTTTAGATATAGAAAGAAAAGATATAGAACAATATTGTGAAGTACATAATTTAAATCCTAGGATAGATGAAAGTAATTTAGAAAACATTTACACTAGAAATAAAATTAGATTAGAACTAATACCATATATGATGGATAATTTTAATACTAATTTAATAGAATCTATAGTAAGGATGAGTCATAATTTAAGAAGCGATAGTGACTATATTGAATCTGAAGCTGAATCTAAGTTTAGTAATATATGTAAAGTAACTTCTGATTCAGTAAACATAAGAATAAAGGATTTTATTAAATTACATAATGCAATAAAAGTAAGGATTTTAAGAAAAGGGATAAAAACTATTTTAGGTGATACAAATTTTATAGATCAGAAACATATAGAAGATGTAATGGAGTTTGAAAGCGAATCTAAAATAAATAAGATGTTAACTCTTCCAAGAGGTGTATTTGTATATAGAAAACAAGATTGTATAACATTAACTACTACAGAAATAGTCAATGAAGAAATTAATTTTTCATACAATATACCTAACAATGGATTTGTTAAGATAAAAGAAGCAAATGTTATAATTGAAACCCAAACAATGATTATAGATAGATATAAAAATGGAAAATTAGATAAAATGTCTAAAGGGTTTGATTTAAACAAAATAAAAGGAGGTATGGTTATACGTAGTAGACAGCAAGGCGATAAAATAAAGCTTGCTGGAGGAACTAAAAAAATTAAGGATCTATTTATAGACTTAAAAATACCGAGAGAAGAAAGATGTAAAGTACCTATTATAGCTGATGAACAAGGTATATTACAAATTGGAGAGTATAAGTCTAGTGAAAATTATAAAATAGATGAAAAAACAAAAGAAGTCTTAAAGGTTACCTTTAAGAAACTATAGAATAAAAACAACATATGAAAGGAGGGCTTCTTTTGAATAAATTTTTCAAAGGAATAGGTTTCTACCTAGTAATTTTTATAATAATTGTAGGTATAGTTCAAATATCAGGAAAACCTGCACAGAAAGTGGAAACTTTAGAATTTTCAAAAGTATATAGAGAATTAACAAATGAAAATATATCAAGACTATATTTTATAAATGATACAGCAGTAGAAGGTACTATAAAGGATTCTAATACTAAATTTAGATCTTATGTACCTGAAGAGATAATGGGAGATACTCTTTCTAAAGAAGTATTAAATCAAGCTAAAGAAGGTAAAATTGTATTTGGTGGAGAGGCTAAACCATCTGCACCTTGGTTTGTAGAATTATTACCTACTTTATTATTAATATTCTTTATGGTAATACTTTGGTTTGTATTTATGAATCAGTCTCAAGGTGGAGGCGGAAGAGTAATGAATTTTGGTAAATCAAAGGCTAAAGTTCATAAAGATGATGAAAAAACAAGAGTAACATTTAAGGAAGTTGCAGGATTAAATGAAGAAAAAGAAGATTTACAAGAAGTTGTTGATTTCTTAAAGAATCCTAAAAAATATATAGAACTAGGAGCTAGAATACCAAAAGGTATACTTATGGTAGGGCCTCCTGGTACAGGTAAAACTTATTTATCAAGAGCAGTAGCTGGAGAAGCTGGAGTACCATTCTTTAGTATAAGTGGTTCTGATTTCGTTGAAATGTTTGTTGGGGTTGGAGCATCTAGGGTTAGAGATTTATTTGAGCAAGCTAAGAAAAATGCACCAGCAATAATTTTCATAGACGAAATAGATGCTGTTGGTAGAAAAAGAGGAGCAGGTCTTGGTGGAGGACATGATGAAAGAGAGCAAACTCTAAATCAGTTATTAGTTGAGATGGATGGTTTTGGTGTAAACCAGGGTATAATAATAATGGCTGCAACAAACAGACCAGATATACTAGATCCAGCCTTACTTAGACCAGGAAGATTTGATAGACAAATAGTTGTAGGGGCACCAGATGTAAAAGGTAGAGAAGCAATATTTAAAGTTCATGCTAAGAATAAACCTTTAGCAGATGATGTAAAAATAGAAGTATTAGCAAGAAGAACACCTGGATTTACTCCAGCTGATATAGAGAACTTAATGAATGAGGCAGCTATACTTACTGCTAGAAAAAGAGAAAAGAAAATTCATATGGAAACTATAGAAGAAGCTATAACAAAAGTTATAGCAGGTGTAGCTAAAAAATCTAGAGTTATAAGTGAACCAGAAAGAAAGCTTACTGCATATCATGAAGCGGGGCATGCGGTTTGTGCTCATGTTCTACCTCATGTAAGCCCAGTACACCAAGTTACAATAGTTCCAAGAGGAAGAGCTGGAGGATTTACTATGCAACTTCCTGTTGAAGATAAATTCTATGCAACTAAAAATGAAATGAAAGAAAATATAGTTGTATTACTTGGTGGTAGAGTAGCTGAGGAGTTGACTTTAGATGATATATCTACAGGAGCGTCAAATGACTTAGAAAGAGTTTCAGCAACTGCTAGAAATATGGTTACTAAATATGGTATGAGTTCAAAATTAGGTCCTATGACATTTGGAGATTCTGAAGATGAAGTATTCTTAGGAAATAGTTTTGCAAGTAAGAAGAATTATTCTGAAGAAGTAGCTTATGAGATAGATAAGGAAATAAGTAGAATAGTTGATGAATCATATAAGCAAACTAAAAAGATATTACAAGATAATATGGATAGATTACAATATGTAGCTAAAGCATTATTAGTATATGAAACTTTAGATGCAGATCAATTCTTAAAAGCATTTAATAAAGAGTTACCATTAGAAGTTTTAGAAACTGAAAAAAGTAATCAAACAAATAATATTGAAGTTGTAGAAAAGAAAGAATCTTTTCAAGAAAAAATAGATATAGATGAAAAAAAATAATAAAAAAGAGCCTTTGAAGGCTCTTTTTTATATATACATGGATTATATAAAAACATAGATAGTTCATATATAAATAACATTAAGTATATAATAAATTTAAAAATATATATTATTAAGAATGTATTTTGCTATATAGGTATATGAATTAAAGAGTATATATTAACTTAAATAAATATAATGTATAATTGGTTATTATAATAATTACGAATGTTGAATAGAGGTAGAATATGAGAGGTAAAATAATAGAAGTTATACTTGATATTAAAAATGATTTTATTTCAGGAGAAGAGTTATCTAAAGGGTTAGGAATATCTAGAACTGCAATATGTAAGTATATGAAAACTTTAAAAGAAAAAGGGTATAATATTGAATATGTAAATAGAAAAGGATATAGATTAATAGAGGATCCAAAGGATTTATTAACATATCAAAATATTTCTCATAAACTAAATACTAAAATTATAGGTAATAACATAATTCATTTTGAAACTATAGATTCTACTAATAATTATGCTAAAAAAGTAGCACTGCAGAAGCCAGAAGGAACTGTGATTATTAGTGAGGAGCAAACAAAGGGAAAAGGAAGAGTAGGTAGGCAGTGGCATTCTAAATCTAAAGATGGTATTTGGATGAGTATTATATTAAAACCAGATATGATACCTCAAAAAGCCACTTTTATAACTTCAATAGCTGGTGCGAGTATAGCTAAAGCTTTAAATGATTTAGGAGTAAAAACAACTATAAAATGGCCAAATGATATAATAATAAATAATAAAAAAGTAGCAGGTATTCTTACTGAATTGTCAGCAGAAATCGAGAAAATAAATTATATTGTCTTAGGAATAGGCATAAATGTTAAAACTATGGAGTTTTCCCAGGAAATATCTGAAATTGCGACTTCTTTATATAAGGAAGGGCACAAAATATCTAGAGTAGATGTAATAAGAAAGATATTAAAAGAATTTGAAATTCTATACTTACAGTATATAAACAAAGATTCAAAGGGAGAAACATTAGATATATGTAGACAGTATTCTGCTATTATAGAAAAAGATGTGTATTTAATTAAAGGTGAAGAAAAAGAATTAGTTAGATGTTTAGATATAAATCAAGAGGGTAATTTAATTGTACGAACTAAAAATAATATAAAAAGAGAAATTATATCGGGAGAAGTATCAATAAGAGGTATTAAAGGATATGTATAATATACTAGATGTTAAGGGTATAAATTAGGATAATTTTAAGATAAAAAAGGATTAACTGTGTGTACAGTTGTTATATGTGAAAAGAGAGCTGTTTGTAGAGTTGATGTTAGAGAGGAATAGGTATAATAGAAACTGATTTATTAGATTTTATAAATATCATTTAAAAAGTACATGAAGTAGTTTTATCAAGTGTATCTGTTTTTTGGTTAGGATATTTAGTCATAGAGGTTGTAGAAAAAAGCATAATAAGTGCGATAAAAAATGTGGATTCTATCGAAGAAATACATTTATATAAAGATATAGCTCGTAATCAAGAATTATTGACAATGTAAATTACTATTGATACAATTGTCTTGTTATAGCAGGTATCTAATTTTTTAGAGCTTGACTTTACTATAGCAAAAAATAAGATTTAGAAGTCCGGCATCTTTTATGAGCTGGAACGGGGGTGTATTTTTATGATGAATTTAGAGTCATCGAAAGTAGAAGTAATAAATCCATCAGAGGCAGAAGTAGTAATGGATTCACCAGAGGTTTTAAGAGTTAAATCGAAGCCTATAAAAAAGATTGACGTTAGAAAAATGGCAATAATAGGAGTATTAGCGGCAATTTCTATTATGTTATCTATGACTCTTTTAGGATTTATTCCTATAGGACCAACTAATGCGACTATAATGCATATACCTGTAATTATAGGTGCAATATTAGAAGGACCAGTAGTTGGAATTGTAGTAGGTTTTATATTTGGAGCTTCTAGCTTAATAAGAAATCTTACTATGCCTACAATAACTTCTTTTGCGTTTATAAATCCATTGGTATCTGTATTACCAAGGATACTTATAGGTATAGTAGCTTATTATGTTTATAAACTAACTATGAAAATAAGTAAGAATGCTTTTGTATCTGGATGGATAACAGGAGTTATAGGGTCTTTAGTTAACACAATAGGTGTACTAGGGATGATATATATATTATATGGAGCTAGGTATGTTGAAGCCTTAGGAAAGAGTGCGGCAACAGCTAAAACAGTAATATTAACACTAATAGCAACAAACGGAATACCAGAAGCTATTGTTGGAGGCTTTGTTGTATCAGCTGTTTGTATAATTTTTAATAAAAGGAAAAAATAGAAGGAAGGTTAATAATATATGCTTTTAGTATTCGACGTTGGAAATACCAATATGGTTTTGGGGCTATATGAAGGTAAAGAGCTTATAAAATATTGGAGAATAAACACTGATAAAGAGAAGACATCTGATGAATATGGGATTTTAATAAGTAACTTATTCCAATATGAAAAAATAGATATGGGATGTATAGAAGATGTTATAATATCATCTGTAGTTCCTAGTGTTATGCATTCTCTTGAAAACTTTTGTATAAAATACTGCAAAAAACAACCTAAAGTTGTAGGACCTGGTATAAAAACTGGATTAAATATAAAATATGACAATCCTAAACAAGTGGGAGCTGACAGAATAGTAAATGCTGTTGCATGTGTTGAAAAGTATGGAACACCTGTTATAGTAGTTGATTTTGGAACAGCTACTACATTCTGCGCTATAACAAATAATGCAGAATATTTAGGTGGAACTATAGCACCAGGTATAAAAATATCTAGTGAAGCATTATTCCAAAGAGCTTCTAAATTACCTAGAGTTGAATTGACTAAGCCAGGAACAGTTGTATGTAAAAATACTGTATCTGCTATGCAAGCGGGTATAATATACGGATATGTAGGATTAGTTGAAAAAATAATAGATATGATGAAAAAAGAGTTAAATCAAGAGGGCGTTAAGGTTATAGCTACAGGTGGATTATCTACTTTAATTGCTTCAGAAACTAAAAGTATAGATTATGTAGATAGATTTTTAACACTAGATGGTTTAAGAATTTTACACGAAAAGAACAAAGAATAGTATAGGGGAATTGGGTAATATAAACCCAATTCCTTTTTAATATTAATAAATTTTAAATTTAAGAGGAGGAAAAAATGAAAATAGGAAATTTAAATTTAGATAATAAAGTATTCTTATCGCCTATGGCTGGAGTAACAGATCTTCCATTTAGATTAATTTGTAAGGAACAAAATTGTGGAATGTTATATACAGAAATGGTTAATGCAAAAGCTTTATGTTATGATGACCAAAATACTAAAAAGATGTTAAAAATAGAAAAAGAAGAACATCCTGTCGCAATACAAATATTTGGATCAGATCCAGAATATATGGGTGGGGCTGCAAAAATATTAAACTCATATCCTAATGAAATATTAGATATTAATATGGGATGCCCTGCACCTAAGGTTGTAAAAAATGGAGATGGTTCAGCTCTTTTAAAAAATCCTGAATTAGCAGAAAGAGTTTTAAGAGCGGTAGTAGAAAATTCTGAAAAGCCAGTTACTCTTAAAATAAGAAAAGGCTGGGATGATACTTGTATAAATGCTGTTGAAATTGCTAAAATGGCAGAAGATTGTGGAATAAGTGCAATAGCTGTTCATGGTAGAACTAGAGAGCAATATTATTCTGGAAAAGCAGACTGGGATATAATAAGAGAAGTTAAAGAGAATGTGAGTATACCTGTTATAGGTAATGGAGATGTTTTTGAAGTAGAAGATGCAATAAATATGTTAAATAAAACTAATTGTGATGCTATAATGATAGGAAGAGGAGCTCAAGGAAATCCTTGGATATTTAAAAGAATAAATCATTATATGCAAACTGGCGAAATATTACCAGAACCTACATTAGAAGAGAAAATAGATACAGCTATGAAACATTTAAAATTGGCTGTTCAAGAACATGGAGAATATGTAGCTGTAAGAGAAATGAGAAAACATATTGCATGGTATTTAAAAGGTCTTAGAAACTCGGCTAGAGTTAGAGATGAAATAAACAAAATTGAAAGCTATGAAGAGGTAGTAAACAAGCTTAAAGACTATATGCAAGACTGCTTGACATTAGAATAATAGTAATCTATAATATAGCGCATAAATTAAAACAAAATCTGTAATAATCTAAATAAACTTTGGGAGCAATCCCAAATACATAGTGAAGGAGTTGTAGGGGTTATGGAAGATAAAAAGGAAATACTTTTAACTCAAGAAGGATATCAAAAATTAGAAGATGAATTAGAAATATTAAAAACAGTAAGAAGAAGAGAAGTTGCTGATAGAATAAAAGTTGCTATATCTTTTGGAGACATCTCAGAAAATGCTGAATATGATGAAGCTAAAAATGAGCAAGCTCAAGTTGAAGAAAGAATAATAAAGTTAGAATCGATGATAAGAAGAGCTGTTATAATAGATGAAAGCAAAATAGATTCAAATGTTGTAACAATAGGTTCAATAGTTAAGGTAAATGATATAGATTTTGAAGAAGAGGTTGAATACACTATAGTTGGTTCAGCGGAAGCAGATCCATATGAAGGAAAAATATCAAATGAATCTCCAGTAGGAAAAGCCTTACTAGGTAGAACTATAGGAGATATAATAGATGTTCAAGTTCCAGATGGAGTAGCTAAATTTGAAATATTAGAAATAAGAAGATAATAAAATTAGGAGGCAAGGCCATGAATAACGATCAAATGAATAATGATCAACTTCAAGAAGATCTTACAGAAGTACTTAGAGTAAGAAGAGATAAATTAGCTAAATTACAAGAAATGGGAAGAGATCCTTTTAAAGTTAGTAGATATGATAGAACTAGTAATTCTACAGAGATAAAAGGAAACTTTGAAGAGTTTGAAGGTAAAATAGTAAAAATAGCTGGGCGTATAATGAGTAAAAGAATCCAAGGTAAAGCTGGATTCATAGATATACAAGATCAAAATGGAAGAATTCAATGTTATGTTAGATTAGATAGAATAGGTGAAGAAGAATATTCTATATTCTCTACATATGATATAGGAGATATAATAGGTGTTGAAGGTGAAGTATTCAAGACTAAAAAAGAAGAAATATCTGTAAAGGCTAATGAAGTAGTTTTATTATCTAAATCACTTCAAGTTTTACCAGAAAAATATCATGGATTAAAAGACCAAGATTTAAGATATAGACAAAGATATGTAGACTTAATAGTTAATCCAGAAGTTAAGGATGCATTCTTAACAAGAACTAAAGCATTAAAAGCATTAAGATCTTACTTAGATGAAAGAGGATTCTTAGAAGTTGAGACTCCTATATTAAATACAATAGCTGGTGGAGCAAATGCTAGACCATTCGTTACACATCATAATACATTAGATATACCTATGTATATGAGAATAGCTAATGAATTATACTTAAAGAGACTTATAGTTGGTGGATTTGATAAAGTATATGAAATGGGTAGAATGTTCAGAAATGAAGGTATGTCTATAAAGCATAACCCAGAGTATACTGCAATAGAATTATACCAAGCTTACGCAGATTATACAGATATGATGGAAATAACTGAAAATGTTATAGCTCATATGGCTGAGGCTGCTACAGGAAGCATGAAAATAAACTACCAAGGAACAGAAATAGATTTTACACCTCCATGGAGAAGAATGACTATGGAAGAGTGTGTTAAGGAATATACTGGTGTAGATTTCTCTACTATAAACACAGATGAAGAAGCTTTAGCAATAGCTAAAGAAAAAGGAATAGAAATAACTCCTGGAATGAGAAGAGGAGAGGTTATAAATGCATTCTTCGAAGAATTTGGTGAAGATAAGTTAATCCAACCTACATTTATAACGCATCATCCGGTTGAGGTATCACCTCTTGCAAAGAGAAATGTAGAAGACCCAAGAAAAACAGATAGATTTGAAGCTTTCGCAAATAGATGGGAATTAGCTAATGCATTCTCTGAGTTAAATGATCCAATAGATCAAAAAGGAAGATTTATGGATCAAT
This sequence comes from uncultured Romboutsia sp., assembly GCA_904418825.1. Classification (GTDB taxonomy): domain Bacteria; phylum Bacillota; class Clostridia; order Peptostreptococcales; family Peptostreptococcaceae; genus Romboutsia. The sequence continues at coordinate 18,226 of CAJFPU010000026.1, forward strand.
TAAGAAAGAAAGAATTAGGTGATGATGAAGCTTGTGATATGGATGAAGACTTCATAAACGCTTTAGAAGTAGGTTTACCTCCTACAGGTGGTCTTGGAATAGGTATAGATAGAGTTATGATGTTATTAACTAACTCTCCATCTATAAGAGACGTTATATTATTCCCTACAATGAAGCCTATAGACAATAATCAAAATAAAATAGAAGAATAATATTTATATAAAAAGGATTGTGTATGATTTGTAATCAATGCACAATCCTTTTTTATATAAATATAAGTATATAATTTAAAAACTGTAATTAATAATATTAAAAATTATAGAGTATTATGATTTATGTATAATATAGAAAATGCAAATATAATATTTAGTTTTAGATGTATTTAATTGTTATATTTGTATTTGGATATTTAAGGAATTATATTAAAAATTAAATATAATTTAAGTTGTTAAAAATAGTATATTGGGATTTTATAATATTGGATTTGTTACAGATATGATTTTTTTTGTTATAAGTATAAAATAATAAATAAATTTAATTAGATAAGTTGTAAAAGTTTAATTGAAAAATAAAGCTGTTTTGAGTATGAAATTTAAGTTTAAGATGAAAAATATAAACATTAAACTTCAGTAAAGTATATAAAAAAATGTAAATAAAGTAATTTTGGTGAAAAAAATAAAAGTAAAGTATAGCATTATAGAATTATAAAACGAAATTTTTATAAAGGAAATAGGTATAATCTTTAAGAATATTAACTAAAATATTAAAATGGGGGTAAGGGACTATGAGTCAAATGATTAATTGGGTATGTTTAATAAGTGTGGTTTTATTGGTGTTAGATGTTATGATTTATTTTTGTAATGATGCTATAAAAATTTATAATAAGTCAACGAGGGTAAAAACTAGATGTGCTGGAAAAACAAGAACTTATGTATATGAAGATAAAATTGCAAAATAAAAATATAAAAAAATTTAAAAAAAGTATTGACGATATAAAAATGACATGGTATAGTTATACTTGTCCTTAAGAAAAGGGCAAAACAAATGAAAATAACTTAAAAAACAAGTTGACAAAGAAAAGTAACTTTGGTAAACTTAAATAGTTGTAATAAGAACTTTGAAAATTAAACAGTAGGTTAATTTATAGAATTGAAACTAAACAAACCAAGCCAGATATTCAGATAATGATTAGTCTGAGCAGGTAATCA
>CAJFPU010000027.1 GCA_904418825.1 uncultured Romboutsia sp.
CTTTTTGCATCTATATAATCTGCATGTTTTCTATCATTTTCAAATTCTCTAGGACTTGAAAAATGAATTTTAGGTACTAGTTTTTCATTCTCCCAAGTTTTAAATACTTTTACTAATAAACTTTTTATATCTTCTTCGCATTTATTACAGTTATGATGATGTACATCAAGTACCATCGGCAAATTTGTCTTTTCACAAATTTTTAATACTTCTATTGTATTAAAAGTTTTATCATCATTTTCAAGTAGTAATCTATTAGTTATTTTTTTAGGAAATTTATTTAAATTTTCTATAAATCTTTGTGATGCAATATCTTTTCCCCCTTTAGAACTTCCTACATGTATTACCATTTTTCCATCTTTATAATTCATAGCTTCAAATAAATTAACTTGCATATTAAGGTTTCTTAAAGTATTTTCAACTACACATTCTCTATCACTATTTATAACATTAAACTGGTCAGGATGAGCATCTACCCTTAAATCATTTTCTTTTATTATTTTTCCAATATATTCTAAATCTTTTTTGAAATATTTTGTATAATTCCACATTACATCTGGATGAGTTGCTAATGGTATTAAATTTGATGTCATTCTATAAAAATGTATATTATTTTCTATATTATATCTAAGTATTTTTTCAAGTGCTTCTATATTAGAATAAGTTACTTCCTTAAGTTTTTTTAATCTTTCATTTTCATCTAATTTTAGATATCTTGAATATGTTAATGTAGATGAAGATGTAACTTTTTCTAAATTTAATGCTATTGCTACATATCCTAATCTTATTCTCATTTGAAAATCTCCTTATTATTAATATCTTTAATATTTTTAGTATGATGCTGTTTTCATATTCATATAATGTTTCAAACAATTTATAAATATGAAAATATCTATTTAGATAATATTTAGTAACTATTTTTCATATATATGAATATGCTATATATTTAAACAATTTATTTTAGGAGAAAAACTATGAAGAGAAAAAAGTTAATAATGAATGCATTTATTTTAACATTTACAACGATGCTGATTGGATTTATAAGTACGTCATTTAGAGTATATTTATCTAATAAGATAGGCTCAGAAGGCATGGGACTTTATCAACTTATAATGAGTATCCATATTATGACAACAACATTAGCTATATCAGGAATTAGAGTAACAACAACTCGTCTTATAGCAGAAGAACTAGGAAGATCTAATATAAAAAATATTAAATCAATATTAGCAAAGTCAATGCTTTATAGCTTAATTTTTAGCATTACAACATTTTTATTACTTTATAAATTTGCAGATTTAATAGCACTTAAATGGATTGGTGATTCTCGAGCAATAGTTCCTATAAAAATACTATCTCTCAGCTTACCATTTATAGGTGTAAGTGCTTGTTTTCATGGATATTTTTATGGAATGAGAAAGATAGTAAAAAGTATTTCTTCAGATATAGTTGAAGTTGGAAGTATGATGATAATTATTGTTGCTTTTATGGGAATATGTTTACCAAAGGGATTAAATTTTACTTGTATTTTAATTTCAGTTGGTATGTCTATTGGTAATATAGCTTCTGCAATTTATTTTTGTATATTATTCTTATTTGAAAAAAAATCAGGATATAAAAGCGGCTATAGCAGAGATAGTAAATATAGTTTCTTTAAAATTTTCTCAATATCTTTTCCTATAGCATGTAGTTCTTATATTCAAACAGGGCTTAAAACAATTGAAGATTTATTAATACCAGATGCTCTTAGAAAATACGGTTCTTCAACAGCTTCATCATTATCTATATTTGGTATGATAAAAGGAATGGCTCTTCCTATTTTAAATTTTCCATCAATATTTTTAGCATCATTTTCAACTCTTATAATTCCTGAAATAGCAGAAGCAAATGCACTAAATCAACATAAGAGAGTATTATATATAATATCTAGGGTGTTTAAGTTTACATTATTAATTGCTATGTTTGCATCAGGTTTATTTATAATCTTTTCTAATGAATTAGGCATAGCAATATATAATGATACTAAAGTTGGATTAATGATGAAAATATTAGCACCTCTTATACCATTTATGTATCTAGACAGAATTGTTGATGGAAGTTTAAATGCACTAGATTATCAAATTAGTACATTAAAATTTAACTTAATAGATATGGGTGTAAGGATATTTTTAATACTATACTTAATTCCTAAAAAAGGCATAGAAGGATTTATTATAGTGTTATTTGCTGGAACTCTTATAAACTCTTGTTTAAGTATACATAAACTATTAAAAGTTACTAATATACAATTTAAAATATTTGATTGGATTATAAAACCTGGATTTTGCATAGTACTTGCTAGTTGCTTTATAAAGTATGGCCTAGCTTACATTAATTTAAATTTACATATTTCTATTCAAATAATATTAACTATGGCGTTATATTTTGTATTACTTGTAGTTTTTGGATGTATAACTAGAAAAGATATATCATGGTTTATTGAAGACTTTAAAGTTGAACCAGTATGCTTAGAATGGAACGATTTAAGTATATATAAAAGATTTTAAAGTTTACTTAGTTAATACCGTAAGTTATACATGGTAACTATTACTACCTATATGTGTTATAAAAATTTAATTAAAATTTTAAAATTAGTAATTTAAATTACAAAAGCTGCCTTTTGGCAGCCTTTTAATTATCTCCTATGTTTTCAAGTAACTTAATTATACTATTTGATGTTATCTCTAATTGTTTTTCTTCACTTATCAATGCATCATTGTCACCTTTTTGATGTCCATAATTACCAAATTGAGAATGATTTGCTCCTTCTATTTCTACATATGTTGTATCTTGTGGTAAATTTTCTTTAGATTCTATAAGATTTTTAAAGTTTAAAACTCCATCTTTACTACCCCATATAGAAACTACATTTTTTTCTAGTTGCTTAAGATCATCATTTGAAGGATATGATGCAAGAAATACTACTCCATCTACATTTTTATCATTTGCTGCAAATTTAGCTGCAACAACTCCACCTAATGAGTGACCTCCAATAACCCAAGATTTTATATCATCATTTTCTTTTATAATTTTTTCTGCTTTATTAGGTGATAGCATGGCAAAGTTTAAAGGCATATCAGCTATAATTACCTTATATCCATTTGATGCTATTTTTTTACATAGTGGTGCATATGCTTTAGCATCTACTTTTGCTCCAGGATATAATATAAATCCCTTAGTTACATCTTGTTCTTTCGGAGTAAAAATTATATTTTTATCTAAAGCTACTTCTACCTTATCATCAGTAACTAAAGCATCTAATGCTAGTTGACCTGGTTTGTAAGATGTTGTTACCCAATTAATAATACATAATAAAAAAAATACACTTATTATACTTAAAACAATTTGTATATTTTTCTTAGATTTATATTCTCTATATTTTATCTTTTCTTCATTTTCATAATCTTTATCATCTTCATCTTTTAATAGAGGTTTTTGAAGCTCCATAGTTATACTAAATGTGTCCTCTAAGTTAGTATATTTTTTATTAACTTTTTTTTCCATACTCTCCCTCCATAAATATAAAATACTTTCTTATAGTTTATCATATATAAAATTTTTTTTCATTAGAATTAAGTTTAAAATAAAAAACTATGTACAAATTTTGTACATAGTTTTTTTAAGATAATTATTAAATTATAATCTATAATTATAATTTGATACCACAACAAGAACAATAAACAGAATCTTCTTCATTTAACGAATCACATCTTGTACATTTAATTAAAGAGGTATCTTCTAATTCTATTTTCTTACCGCAAGTTCCACAAAACTTATTTTCAGATTTTAGTATACTTCCACATTCACATACTAATTCATTTAAATTATCTTCCATTTTTTTTAGCTTTAGATTATTATTATATATCAATTTATCTATCTCTAAAATTTCATCACATATATTATTAAAGCTATCATCTATTATTATATTATTTCTTATTTTTTCATATGTCATTATACCAATATCTAATAGTAAATTAGCTTTTTTTATTTGTGCATTTTCTATTTCCATATTTATATTATATTTTTCATTTTGTGTTTTATTTTTTGAAAATTTATCAATTATATTTTGCATATTAACATACTCTCCATTTCTAATTATTCAAAATCACTTAGTGTATATCCTATTTTTAGTATTATATAGCTATATATAAAAGATATTATAAAAGTTGTAAATATACTTGATCCAATAAATATATTTTCTGTATAGCTATTCATTTGTAATAAAGATATGTTGCCACCTATATATATAACACTAAATGCTGATAAAATAGTAATGATTATAGCATAGAAGCTACTAAAAATTAGCACTACATTAGCTGATATATTTTTAAATTTCTTTTTTAAATTATATCCTGTAAGTATAAGTACTAATAATGATACAAGTATTATCGCTATAAGCATTAACTTTGTATCAAATAATAAATCTCCATTTATTATACTTAAAATTGATAATTCATTACTAGCTATTGTTGTAGGTATAATATTTGCAAATGTTAATATATATAATGATAATTGGCTCAATATAAAAGTTTTATTTATATTATATTTATATAGTCCAAATTCATATAAATAGCTATTATCAACCATAGAAATAATCAAAAGAATTGTAAATATTACTATATATAAAATTAGTATACTATCTATAGCTTTTTTAAGTATATCTAAGTAAATATTTTGCCCTAAATATTTCTTCTTATATAACGTTAAATAAGTTGATATAAATCCTAAAATAAAACCATTTAAAAATAATTCAAAAATGTTATACCTATATGTAATTGATATACCATAATTCATCATTTGATAAATACTAAATGATGTAGATGAAAATATACTTATTATTACTAATATAAGTCCATATGTAGTTCCAACACCTACTGAATTATATAAAATATCTTGAGTATTTTTATTTTTTATAAATATTGTATTAGATAGTGATAATACAAATAAAGGAATTAAGGCTATTATTATTATCCCTAGATGGATAGTAATACTACCTGAATTCATTATAGTTGATGTATTTAAATTTATAGTTGCTAAATTCATCCCTAACATTATATGAAGTGGATTTACAACATTTATTAATTCTCCAAAATTAAAATTCATTAATAATTTTATTCCTAATGAAATCAAAAATAATATTAAAGCTGAAGTTACAGATGTTAATATTATAGGCTTTGTATCTACATTAAAAGCTTTTATATTTTGTACTTTTTCTAAATGCTCTACTTCATCTAAAGATTTTCCACAGTATTTACAATATGATTTTTTATTATTTTCAGCTTTACAGTTATAGCATATTGATTTTTGTTTCAATGTTATTTTATCTGTAAAAATATTTTTTAAATTTTTTCCATCTTGTGTAGAATAGTTTAAATATGTTTTATCTTTTTTGTCCAATTTTTTCATCTTCCATCCTTTCCTAAATTATATAAGAAAATTATATATTAATATATAAAAGTTATCTATAGTTTAAGTATTTTACTTGAAAAATTTCACATAAAATTCATTTTTATCTTTAAAATAGCTTATAAATTCATATTAATTTCTAATACAAAATTTAGCTTATCTTATATAATATACTTATTCTAATTGAAACTATTTATTTTATATTATATGATTTTAATTTATTTCATTATAAAATAAAGGTTATAAACTTTAGAATTTAATTCTAAATTTATAACCTTATTTATTCCCATTTATTTAATATATTTTCATAATTTTTTTATATTTAATATGATATACATTTTTTAATTTATAATCATTAAATAATTCTTTAGGTATTTTTTCTAATATAATGTTACTATTATCTAATATAACAACTTTATCTATAAAGTAATACACTAAGTTTAAGTCACGTAACAGTCCTATAACTATTTTTTTATTAGTTTTAGTTAATATTTTTATATGTTCTAATAATTCTACTTTTATTTAAAATCTAATTGATTAGTAGATTTATTTAAATTAGCTTGATAATTATATAATATCTTTATCATTATCTTCATTAGAATAAATAGAACCTGCAATTAATTTTTCTTCTTTTTCTATATAGTATCCTAATTTTGGATTTATAGCTTTTAAAAACATATTTATGAAATTTAATAATATAAAAAATACTACATATGATGCTATAAATATTTCTATACTTCCTAATAACTCAAATAAATTACCTAAAATTACATAACCTAGTGATTCAAAATAATTTGATAATTTATAAGCTGCTAATGTTGCAATTGCAAGCGGAAATGTAAACGAAGCATAGGCTGGCTTAAATCCTTCTTTAAAAAGTTTTAATATATAACTATAAACTACAATTAAAAGAACTAAACCAGTTATTATTAACCAAGTTAACATATATATATTTGGACTTGGATCTATAGTTAATATACCAACTATACCAAGTGGTGCAGGTGAGCAAACTATACCAACTGTAGGTAATTTTTTATCATCTAATATTTCACTTTTAAATACTATATATAAAACAACCGGTAATAATAAAGTATAAAATGTAAAGCCAAATATTAACATAAAATATGCTATTTGAGGTATTATACCTCCCATACCTTTACTAGCTACACTACCAGTTATCATTCCTGTATATACTATAAAACAAGTTGGCATTATATTACTAAATTTTCGCTCTCTTATTCTTATGAAAGTATAAAATATTAAAATTGCGTAATGGTAAATAGCACATAATATCCATATAACACTGCATATACGTGGAAAATATTTATAAAAATATGCCGAAACTAACCATGTTACCATACCAAAGGTAGGATAAAAAGTTCCTAAAACTGGGTCTTTTAATTCATTTAGCATTACCTTTGGAAATTTTATTAATCTCATTAATATCAAAGAAAGCATTATTATTGCTATGGTTATTGCTATTGGCTTTAAATATACAATGTCTTTTATCATCCAACTGTTGCTTAGTGTTATAAATGCTAAGCATGTTCCACTTATTCCAATGTGTAAATTTTCGAGTTTATTTATATATTGTTTCATAGCAAATCCCTTCTATTATTATATTTTGTTATTAATTTTTATTTTTAAGTGTATATTTTTATAAATTTTATAATTAAATTTACTTAATATCACATTATTTTTTTAATATTTTTTCCAAAATAATTATTATTAATTAACTAATTTATAAAAAAAATATATTTATTAAAGTTTCAATATTCATACTAATAATGCAACATAATATTTCATTGTTATATGTGTCGAATTATGATATAATTTACAAAGAAATTTTATTAAGCTTATTAAAATTTTTGTAAAATGCATTATATTTTTTATATTTTATGTATTTTTTAATCAAAATATAATAGTAAAGAAGGTATTCACTATGGAAAACAATAAGAATAATGGTAAATTCTTTTATGGTTGGTTAATAGTTGTAGGTTGTATGCTTATTCAAGCTGTACCATACTCATTAGCAGCTAATATTCAACCTGCTTTTACAAAATACGTAACTACAGGAGAAGGTTTTACTTTAACTCAATTTTCTCTAATATTTACTATTGGTACTATTGTATCAGCTTTATGTTCTCCTTTTATAGGAAAATTATATTCTAGTCCTAAAGCAAATATAAAATTACTTTATGTATTAGGTGTTGTTTTAGTTGGTGCATCATTCTCAGCTATGTCTTTAGCTGGTGGTAACATATTTGCTTACTATGCATTATCTATATTAGTTCAAATAGGTTCTGCTATAATATCAGCTATAGGTGTTCCAACACTTATAAATAGTTGGTTTACAGAAAACAAAGGTATAGCAATGGGTCTTGCATTCTCTGGTGGAGGACTTGGAAACATGGTACTTCAACAATTCGCTGGGAAATGGTTATCAGATCCAACTATAGGATATAAAGGTGCATATTTTAGATTTGGTATATTAGCTATAATTGTAGCTTTACCAGTTGCATTATTTATAATGAGATTACCAAAATCAAAAGCTGAATTAGAATTAAATAAACCTAAAAAAGCTAAAAATGAAACAACTGAAAATACTAGTTGGGGATATACATTTGCTGAAGTAAGTAAAATCAAATACTTCTGGATATTTGCAATATCATTCGTATTCGTAGGATTATACGTAGGTGGAATGGCATTACAATTTATACCATATTTACAAACATTAGAACAAGAAGGTTTATTCCTTATAGGTTCTGCATTAGTAGCATCTGCATTTGGTTTATGTTCAGTATTTGGAAACCTATGTGGTGGTGTTTTATTTGATAAACTAGGAATAACTAAATCTCTTTTATTAGCAGGAGTATTAGTTATAACTTGTGGTTTATCTTTAATATTCGTAGGTCAAATAAATGCCCTTGGATTTGTATTTGCAATATGTTTAGGTATATCAATGTTCTCATATATAATAGGACCATCTTATATGACTGGAGCTTTATTTGGTAATAAAGAATTCGGTACTATACTTGGTATTGTACAAATATTCTTCGCTGCAGGATTTGGATTTGGTTCTACATTATTTGGAATAATAGTTGATAACTTCAATTACACAACAGGATGGATATCTACTATAGTATATGCTGTTATAGCTTATGCTGGGTTATTATATTCAACTAGTGCAATAATAAAGATGAACAAAAAAAATAATGTATCTGAAACTAAGCAAGCAGCTTAATACAATTTATATAAAAATAAAAAAGGAGATCCTTATATCTAAAGATATAAAGATTTCCTTTTTTTATATTATATATTTAACTACTCTAAAATTATAGTAATAACTCATCTTAATTTATAGTAATATTAATAATCTAAAAACACGTTGATTATTTTATCAACGTGTTTTTTATAGCAAAACTTATATTACAATTTATACTTATATTTTATATTTATTAGAACTCAGCATTTTTAGGAGTTCTTGGGAATGGTATAACGTCTCTTATGTTTTGCATTCCTGTTAAGTACATTAACATTCTTTCAAATCCTAAACCAAATCCTGAATGTGTAGCAGTACCAAACTTTCTAAGTTCTAAATACCACCAATAATCTTCTTCATTTAATCCTAATTCTTTTATTCTATCTAATAATACATCGTATCTTTCTTCTCTTTGAGATCCACCTATTATTTCTCCTATACCAGGAACTAATAAGTCTGTAGCTCTAACTGTTTTTCCATCTGGATTTAATCTCATATAGAATGCTTTTATATCTTTTGGATAATCAGTTACGAAAACTGGCCCTTTTATTATTTCTTCTGTTAAATATCTTTCATGCTCTGTTTGAAGATCGCATCCCCACTCAACTGGGAACTCAAACTTGTGTCCTGACTTTTGTAATAATTCTATTGCTTCTGTATATGGTAATCTCTTAAATTCTGAATTTACAACATTTGTTAATCTTTCTATTAATCCTTTGTCAACAAAGTTGTTGAAGAATTCCATTTCTTCTGGAGCATTTTCCATTACATAGTTTATGATGTATTTTATCATATCTTCAGCTAATTCCATGTTGTCTTCTAAGTCTGCAAAAGCTATTTCAGGCTCTACCATCCAGAACTCAGATGCATGTTTAACTGTGTTAGAGTTTTCTGCTCTAAATGTTGGTCCAAATGTATAAACATTTCTAAATGCAAGCGCCATTATTTCAGCATTTAACTGACCACTAACTGTTAAGTTTGCTTCTTTTCCGAAGAAGTCTTTAGAGTAATCTACTGAACCTTCTTCAGTTTTAGGTATATTGTTTAAATCCATAGTTGTTAATCTAAACATTTCTCCTGCACCTTCACAGTCACTTCCTGTTATTATTGGAGAGTGAGAGTATACAAAGTTTCTATCTTGGAAGAACTTATGTATAGCATAAGCTGTTAAAGATCTTACTCTAAATACAGCTGAGAAAGTATTACTTCTTGGTCTTAAGTGAGCTATTGTTCTTAAGTATTCTAATGTATGTCTTTTCTTTTGTAGTGGGTATGAGCTATCTGATTCACCTTCTACAGTTATGTTAGTTGCTTGTATTTCAACTGGTTGCTTAGCACCTTCTGTAGATACTAATTCACCTTCAACAAGTATTGATGAACTTATTGGAAGTTTAGTTATCTCTTTAAAGTTTTCTAATTTTTCATCAGATAAAACTATTTGCATGTTTTTAAAGAAACTTCCATCATTTAATTCTACGAATCCGAAGTTTTTAGAAGCTCTAGAAGTTCTTATCCATCCTGCTACTTTTACAGTTTTTCCTATATATTCTTCTTTGTTTCTATATAGGTCTTTGATTGTTATAAATTCTTTTTGCATTTTGTTTTCCTCCTTTTGTTTTTTATAAAAATTTAAATTTTCACTTCACTTATTCAACAAATATGTATAATAGTTAATATTTAATTTGCAATTTTTGTTTAAAGTGTTATGTTTTTGAGGATTATTTTTTTCTTTTTTATGTATTAAAAAAGTCTTTCATCCCCAAATAATACAAAGGGACGAAAGACTATTATACTCTCGCGGTACCACCCTAATTGCCAATTTTTTAAATTGACCACTTAGTTTTGGTCTATAACGGGACCTGCCGTCTAAGTCTACTCTCTAATGATTTCGGTTAGAAGCTCCAAGATGTTCTTCAGTATAATCTTCGTATTAGGCTCACACCATTCCTAACTCGCTGTAACTACATATTATACTTACTCTTCTTTTCACAGCTTTTATTTTAATATTATTTCAATTATTAAAATAATTATACCAACTTGTAAATTTTAAGTCAATATATTGTTTAAAAAACTTCCTATGTATTAATACTTACATATAGGAGGTGATTTCCTTGAAATATTTTTTATTATTTCTTATTATCTTATCATTTATAGGTCCTGCTGCAAACAATAATAATTCTACCAATGATGTTATAAAAAATAGTATATACAACTACATAACTTGTTTAGATAATACTTTTAATTATTTAGTTAACAATGTTTCATTTTTTTCTAGTTTATCTGAAAAATTATATGAAACCTCATATAACTCTGTAATGAAAGACAGAGTATTTCAAGAACATTTAATACAACCAGGTGAAACCTTAGATTCTATAATACAATTATATAATCATAATATTGATGATATAGAAACTTTTAGAAAAGTAGTTTACAAAGAAAACCAAGACATTATATCAAGTTCATATGATGTCAAAGCAGGTGAATATATACTAGTTCCTAGCGATAAATAAAATAATACCTCAAATAATATAAATTATTTGAGGTATTACATTTAAATATATCAATTATAAATCATTGGAAAAGTTTAACTTTTACCTATGCTTTAAATATTGTGTTTCCGTCTTTTATAGTTTCTAAAACTTTTATATTTTCTATTTCTTCTTTATCTATTGATAATGGATTCTTATCAAGTATTACTAAATCAGCAATCTTACCTACTTCTATAGATCCTTTTGTATCTTCTTCAAAGTATTGGTATGCTCCATTTATAGTAACTGCTTTTATAGCTTCCATTACTGATATTCTCTGATGTTCTCCTAGTACTCTACCAGATTCAGTTTTTCTGTTAACTGCATTGTGTATTGCTAATATTTGATTAGGTAATTTTACTGGTGGATCTTGATGTATTGTAAATCTTATTCCTTTTTCTAATGCCCATCCCATTGGAGATATGTTTTGAGCTCTTTCAGGTCCAAATACTTCATCATGATGTAAATCTCCCCAGAATCTTACGTGATCGTTAAAGAATGTAGGTATTGCACCTAATGCTTTAACTCTATCTAATTGATCATATCTTAAAGCTTGGCAATGAACCATAACTGGTCTTAATTCAGTACCATGTCCTGTTATTTCAACAGCTTTTTCATAACATCTTAAGAATTGCTCACAAGCTTCATCTCCGTTAACATGTACATGAACTTGAACATTCATATTTATACAATCAACGAAGTATTGAGTTACAACTTCATCAGTTTGTGTTCCATATCCACAGTAATCTTTTGGTTGTCCTTGAGGTACTTTGTAGTATGGTTTACTTAACCAAGCAGTAAATCCTTGTGGAGAACCATCTAACCAAGTTTTAGCTCCTGCTAATTTATAGTGGTTAAAGTATTCTCTCTTTGGAGTGCCCTCATCCTTCATTAAGTTTTTAGTTGATGGTTGAGTGGCAAGTCCTACTATATCTATTATTAACATATTATTTTTAGCACAAGCTCCTAATATGTGGTTATATCCATTAGCTTCTTCTACTGAAGCATCTTGAGTTGTTGTTATACCTAATGATGCATATAGCTTTTGAGCTCTTACCATAGCCTTTAATATTTCTTCAAAGCCTGGTGCTTTTACAACCTTTTTCTTTTCACTATCTAAAATGGCATTTTCCTCTAATACACCATTTGGCTCTTTAGAGTCAGGAGATACAGTTCTTACAACTCCACCTTCTGGAACTTCGTAATCTTCTCCACAGTATCCGTAAAGTTCTAAAGCTTTTGAATTTACACAAGCTAAGTGACCTGAAGCATGAGATACTGATATAGGAATTTCTTTACTAACAGTGTCTAAATCAAATTTAGTTGGATGTAATCCATCTTCAAACTTCGTATTGTCATATCCAAATCCTATTAACCAGTTATCTCCAGTTGGTGGATTTTCTTCTAATTCTTTCTTTAATCTTTCTAATAATTGTTCTTTAGATGTAACATCTCCTAATGTAACTATCATTAAAGTTTGTGCAACAGGAACTATATGTCCATGAGGGTCTATAAGACCAGGCATTACAGTTTTACCTTCTAAGTCTACAACCTCAGCATCATTATCTTTTAATGCAAGTATTTCTTCATTAGTTCCTACCTTTATAATTTTGCCATCTTCGATAGCAACTGCTTGTACTACTTCTTCTTTTTCATTAACAGTTATTACATTACCATTAAAATAAAGCTTTTTAGCCATTTTAAATCATCTCCATTTCAGATAAATAATCTTTAATAATATTTAAATTTAAGAATGCTTAAATTTAAAAGCTATATTTTATTATGCAGCAATTTTGTCTTCTTTATTATTATTTAACTTATAAACTTCCCAATGCTTAAATGTAAATATTGCTAATGCAGTTACATTTATACCAGAAAGTACAAATAATAATAAGTCAACTGCTTCAAATACAACGTTCGCTCCAAATACAGCTAATGTTCCTGCAGCTATTATTAAAACTAAGTATATTGCTATATTCTTATTTGCAGAGTTGTTTTTGAATAATTTTGTTGTATAGTAGAAAGATCCAAGTATTGTAGTTAAAGCTGATAATACTGTAAATGCACTTAAAACTACTAATCCAAATATTCCTACTACATGTTCTGCAGTCTTGAAGTATCCACCTAATCTAGTTACTGTATCAGCTGCTGTTCCATCAGCATTTAATAACGCTAAAGTTCCAACTTCTACTCCATAAGAAGCTATATATGAAGTTACAACTATAGAAACAAATATTGTTACTGCTGTTGGTATTAATGATATCATTGCAGCTTCTCTTGGCTTTGAATCTGATTCTTGAGCTGCCATCGCAAGTGCTCCAAGTCCAGTTTCTGCTGTTTGTATAACTTTTTGCATACCTAATATAAATCCTAGTGGCACACCCATCATAGCATTTACTGGGTTTTTCATTCCCTCTATCATTCCTTGGAAGAATGTTGGTATATAATCATAAGTCTTAACAACGAATATTGTAAAGAATATGAAGTATCCTGCTACAGCAGTACCTATCATATAAGTCATAGCACCCATAAATAGTTCGTGCTTTTTAGATAAAACTAATGCACCTACTACTAATATAACTGGAACAACTATAAATAAGTATCTTTGAACTAATGAAAGTTCTACTCCAAACTTATTGTTCATTATAGTTGCTGCAACTGAGTCTATTCCACTAAATTGGAAACCACCAAACCCAAATACTGCTAACGCTACGAAACATACTGCATATAAAATACCTAATTTTGGATTTATTAAATCCCCTATATATTCTTTTGGTGTTTTTCCCATTATTTTAGAATTTAATGTTTCTGAGTAAGAAACTGGAAGCATTATTAATGAACCTATTAAAGCCCATACAGCCATTGCTTCTATATTTGCTTGTCCATTTGATGATAATTTAGATAATGCTCCTAAAACTCCTATTATAGCTCCTGTACCTATCATAGCTCCTAATGATATAGATGCTGGTCCTATAACATTTTTCATATTTAATTTTGCTGGCTCTGTAGCCTTTTTTTGTATTATAACAATTGACCTGACAGACATTATAGCTCCAACCACTAATATAAATGGTAAGAATACTGGCCATATTGCATCAGATACTTTTGTTATTAAGTGTTCTACTTGTAATAATATATCGTGCATATTAGCTCTCCTTTTCTGACAAA
The DNA here is from genome assembly GCA_904418825.1 of uncultured Romboutsia sp. Lineage (GTDB taxonomy): Bacteria > Bacillota > Clostridia > Peptostreptococcales > Peptostreptococcaceae > Romboutsia. The sequence goes on from CAJFPU010000027.1 coordinate 14,404, forward strand.
TTTTTTATGTTTAGCACTGTATAAGATTATCAATTTTTTATAACTTTAGTCAATACATGTTTTTTTCTATTTTTATATATATTTCAACAAATTCTATTTTTTTTGAAAAATTCAATATTTCAATATATTATTCTGATTTTAAACTTTCATTTATAATCTTTGTACATGCTAATGTTTTTTCTATACGTTCTAACATTTCAATTTTATCATTTATTACTATCTCACTTTCTTTATACCAAAGAATTTCAAAGAATTCATCACATATATTTTTAAATTCACTATCTTTTATAATTGCGTAATCGTTATGCCCTTTTCTAGGGTCAATACTCATCATTTTTAAGCTCTTTGATAAATATATAGAAGGATATTGAGAATTTTTAAATGCTTCTACAAAATCACCATCTATTAATTTAATTTCTACATTGTCATATTCTTCTATTATCTTTTTAATATAATTTATATGTCTTTCTCTTTGCTCAAAAGTTAGTTTTATAGGTATATTAAAGAAATTAAGCTTTCCTACAGAAATATACTTTCTTATATCTAATTCATAAATTAATACTTTTAACTTAGATTTATATATAACATTTTGTAAAAGCATATTTATTTTTTTTAACTCATCTAAAACTTCTTTATCATCTCCAAATACAGACTCTGATATTTCTTCAAATAAATCATACGGCATAAAAAGTTCATTCATATGACCTATTAACCATCTTAAATCTTGTCCCATAATATATTGAAGATATGTTCTTTTTCGTATTATATCTAGGGCTGATTTTATTTCAAGTATTGGTTTTGCTTGATTTTTTAATATATCATCTAAACTATAATACATTTCATCTACTATATGCTTATCCTTTGACATATTTGTAAATAAACATCTTCTGTCTTTTGTAAACACTGCAGCATGAAATATCCTATCTTTTATTACAGATATAAGTGTGTTAGAATCAACTTCACAGTTAAATATTTCAAAATTTATTTCTGGATATGTTGTTATCATATTTATAATCATTGTAGTATTAAATACTATATCTGAATCTTGTCTATCAAATCCCATTAAAAATCTAACTCTAGAATTTTCTGGTACATTCATCGATATTAAATCTTTTTTCATATCAGCTATTGCCATTTTATCACTATTATTTAATTTATATAAATCTGCACTTATTATTAAATCTAATTTATCAGACTTGCTCATGAATAAGTTTGCATCTTTTGATAAATACTGTTTTCTAAGTCTTGGATTTATATGTGTTATACTGTTATAGCTATCTTCAGAATGTGTCTTTTTATATAAGTTAGGTATACTTTTTTTAGCTGTATACATATATGATTCTTTTAAGCTTCTCTCTAAATACTGTGCTAATACAAAATTATTTTCTATATCTTCATCTATTTCAAAGTAATTTTTAAGATCTTGCATATAGGACATATTCAATGAATCAACTATAAATTCAGACGTTATCCTACAAATATCTGATATACTCTTTTGAGTAGGAAGATTTTTTCCTGTTATCCATTTACTTATGTAAGAAACATCATATCCTAAAGCTTTAGCTAATGAACTTTTTTTCTGATTTGACAGATGTAATAATTTTTCTAATAGTTGTCCAAATGTAACGTTTTTCAATTGTTTTAACCTCCGTCATTGACTTTATCTTGATATTTATTGTAAATAAATTTTTCTTCGTAATTAATTTCATTTTATTAAATTAATACGTATTCTTAAGTATAAACTATTTGATATTGATTTTTTTTTGAATTATTTGATTTTTTTTGTTCAATTTTATCAATTTTAATTCATATATTTTTATTATTTTCTTCTTTTTACGATATTTTTTACTATTTATTATATCATTATATATCGATTTTATTATAAATTATCTAAAACTTAATAAACAAAAATTTCATAATATATAAATATATCTTATTAAATAATTTAAAATTAATTTAAGCATAAAAAAAAGGTGTCTAGTGACACCTTTTTATTTTTATAATCTACTACCATTATCAACCCAATCCTTAGCTTCTTGTACATTACTAAGAGATGGTATAGATACTTTACTTTCATCAGGTCTTAATTTATCAATATTAGCCCAAGCTGCTGTACCTTCATTATTAGTAGGTCTATGTGCTTTTAATCTTTTGTTATGTTCTCCATTTAAAGGTTGTGCTTTTTTATTTTGCAAAATCTTCACCTCTTTCTTTTGTTTATATTATTTTTAACCATTATTTATTTTTAAATACTATTTATTATATATTATTCGAAATTTCAGTTAATGTATTTTCTAAATTTAATATTCCATATCCTTGTAAAACATTTGGATAAGTATATATACTTTTTTTCGTTGCACCTAGCATTAAAAATGTTTTTAAAGGTTCTGTAAATAATAAATTTCTACTTTCTTCTTCTTGAGAAATTATATAATCCATTATTATTGCAATTACTCCAGATACAATTGATGAACTCACGCCTGTTCCTGTAGCAGTATTATAAGTATCATTTTTATATGGACCTATTATATCAACACCTGGTGCTACAATGTCTGGCTTTATCGGCCTATTTATTGCAGGACCTTTTGATGAACCTATCCACATACTATTAGTCCTGCCATTATATGCACCAACAGTTATCACTTTTTTTATTATTCCTAGCATGGTAATTGTAGATCCTGACGATGGATCTATAAATCTAGTTTGAGGAGAAATTAAATTTTTATTCGGCAAATAAACACTATAATTACCATTTATTATAAATTCAGGAATTATTCTTAAAGTCCATATTCCAGGTCTTACATTTTTTAATTTTATAACTAATTCTTCATTACCTGATTTTACCCATGGATAAATATATCTCATTTCATAAGATGTATTTTGTAGATTAAATTTACCTCTATATACAAATGGTTCTGGCGTATAATTTATAATATAGCTTTGTTCTCCTCCAGGAGATATCATAAATGCACCTATTTTATCAGGACCTACTGGACAAAGAGTTATATCTAAATTGAGTTGTTCTCCAACTTGAATTATTATATCTTGGCTTTTATCACTCATATTGATATTACCGCTATAATGTATATCTGTATTACCTTCATTTCCTGCTCCACCAACTAATATTTTACCTGTTTGAGATAATTCATTAAAAGAATCTATCATAGACATTTGTATAGCTGCTCTTGATTGGGCACCTACCGTTAAGTTTATTATTATACGCTTATTTTCTCTATTACTTACTTCTAAAACATACTTTATAGCTGCTAAAAAATCCGATTCCTCATAATTTATTTTTCCTTTAGCATATCTATCTTTGTACGATCTTAACTTCACTACCACAAGTTCTGTATCTATAGCTACTCCTTGATAATTACTATTTAAATTACCTAAACCTGTACATATACCTGCTGCTATTGTTCCTGTGCCCACATCATCTACACTTAAACTAGAGTCATTTCTATTTATATATTCATTTATTTCTTCTCTAGTAAATTCACTTCCGAACAAATAACCTTCTGGTGCAGGTTTTAAATTACTTTCTTGATCCCATATAGATATAATTTTTGTAGTGTTATCTGATTTTATGAAATCTGGATGTAAATAATTTATTCCCGAATCTATTATGGCAACAATAATACCTTTTCCGGTTGGTTTTATATACGGATTTTTATATATATAATCAGTTCCTGCTGCTGTTCTTACGTTTTCTCCATCTTGTAAATTATTTGTTATTTCTATTAAAGAACTCATTGGATTTGATACTTCCCACCAAGATATACTTTCTATTTTATTTAAATTATCATCTATAAATGATTCATCTACATAAAGTGATGCTATTCTTTCATTTAATATAATGTATCTGGTAATATTATTATTTCTTAAATCTTCTTCTAATTTATCTTTGGAAGTATTATATATTATCACGTAAGATTTCTCCATGTAATTTATATCACCTCTACTTTAATTGATCGAACGAATTTCTTATATTTAATAAACCATATCCATAAGTGCTATTAGGATAAGATATATTATCTGACCTCATTGCCCCAGCTTTTAAATAAGTCGCTATATTTTGAGTAAAAGCTTTTTTAGGATATCTATTTTCAACTAATACATATTGTAAAAATAATGCAATTGATCCAGCTACATATGCTGTTGCCGGTGCTGTTCCACTTATTCGTGCATATTTCTCTCCAGGATATGGAGCTATTATATTTACTCCTGGAGCTACTAATTCTGGCGCTTGTATATAATCTATAGTTGGACCTCTAGATGAAGTTGGCCATATGGTATTATTTATAGTATCATATGCACCAACACTAATAACATCTTCATATGTGGCAGGATAGTTTATAGTTTTTTCTGGTGTACTTTCTCTAAATTTTGTTCCAGGCTTTAAAAATACTCTATTTGATAAATATGCATTATATATTCCACTATTTATATCAATACCTATTAATTTAATTTTCCAAATACCTTTTTTAACATTTGTTAAGTTTATAGTAATTTGTTGTTGACCTGAAAAAGTCGTTGGATAATTAGTTACCATAAGGTATTCAGTTTGCTCAAAGTCGTATATTCCCTTCAATAAAGTATAATATGATACTTGCAATAACTTACTAATTTCGCCAGTTGGAGATATTACTTCACAATTAACTCTATTTGATCTATCTATCCATATTTGAATTTCTACAGATGGTTCATCTTCAGATAATTCTAATTCTATATATTCTTCAGAACCATTAAATTCTATAACACCAGATGTATGAGTTTGTGTATTACCTTCATTACCTACTCCTGAAACTGCACAAATTCCTCTTTCAAAAAATAATGTATTTCTTAAGGTTAATGTAGTTATAGCTACTGATTCATTACTTCCTTGTGATATATTAAATACCAAAGGCATATTAAGTTCTAATGCCTTATTACCTGCATAATCAGCTGCTACATATAAATCAGCATTTGTGTAATTATTATTATATTTTCTTAATTTAATTACAATTAATGATGCTTCA
>CAJFPU010000028.1 GCA_904418825.1 uncultured Romboutsia sp.
AATTTCAGTTGTTTGGTAAGTCTTTTCATCTAAGAGAGCTTTAGTAACTGGTTGAACATCTCTTAAGGATGCAAATACTAAACCTGTTCCTGCTGCGGATAAGAATACCAACATTGCTAGAAAAACTATTCCATTAACTCTAAGTATTTTAAATTTATCTTTCTTTTTAGATGATTTAGGTCTAGAAGACTTAGTGTTAGAATTTTTAGATGTAGTATTTTTACTAGCAGAAGAACTTACTTTTTTTCTTCTTATTTTATTATTTTCGTTGTTATCATTACTCATTAAGCTTAACCTCCTTACCTAATGTTATATTATACCACAGATACTCATTATTTTCTAATTAATACATAAAATTGAATGTATGAAACCATATATATATTCTAAATTTATAGTATTAATTATTTTTTACTTATATACTAAAAATATGTGATATGTATATATAAAATATATAAAATACTATAAGAAACTTTAACATAAAATAATAAGGGGGATTATTTTGAGTAAAAGATTAATAGACTCTAAATTAGGGGACTTTAAAAGAATTATAGTAACATTTATAATTATATTTATAGTATCGGTTTTTATAGGTAGTTTTATATATGTTGATAATAGTCTTAGACCAACTATTACTGTACTTGCCGAAACCAAAGCTATAGAACTTGCAAATAGAGCTATAAATAAATCAGTTGGGGAAATAGTTAAAGATAAAATAGACTATTCGGATTTAATTTATACAAAATTAGATTCACAAGGTAAAATATCAATGATACAGTCAAATACTATTTTAATGAATCAAATAGCATCAGATGTTGCATTAGAAATACAAAATGAATTAAAACAAGTAAAAACTACTACGGCATATATCCCTATAGGTACTGCATTAAAAAGTCCGATACTTGCAAAATATGGACCACAATTAAAAGTATCAATAGAACCTATAGGAACTGTATCTGTTAACTTTAAAACAAGTTTTCAATCAGCTGGTATAAATCAAACTAGGCATAGAATTTATTTGGAGGCTAAAACACAAGTGAAAGTAGTTATACCTCTTACAACATCAACAAAAGAAGTAAAAACAGAAATACCAATATGTGAAACTATAATAGTAGGTGATGTACCACAAAGTTATGTAAACGTACCAGAGGAAATTGTACCTAATATTTTATCTAAATAATACATAAAATAAAAGTGACTAAAATTTTATCAGTCACTTTTATTAATTATACTATTTTTCCATCATCCATCTAATAAAAACAGCATATCCTGTAGTGGGATCATTTTCTAATGCATGTGAAATTGCACCTATAATTTTATCATCTTGTACTATAGGAGTACCACTCATACCTTGAACTATACCACCTGTAAGTTGTAAAAGTTCTTTATCAATGATGCGTATTTTAAAAGTTTTAGATTTTGGTGTTTTTTGATTTTCAATATTTAAGATTTCAATATCAAATTTTTCATAGTTATCATTTTTTGTCTGTAGAATTATTTGAGCTTTTCCTATTTTAATTTCATCTAATGAAGCTACTTTATATTTTTTATAATTAGTTGTATCAAATTTTATTATGTCTCCATTTATACCAAAATCTGTATTATTTTTAAATTTACCTATATAATTTTTCGGCTTAGCACTAATACAACCTACACTTCCCCTACATGATTTTTGTACGTTTAAGTTAGTAGTAGTTGAAATATAACCGTTTTTAATTTTTATTTTTCTTGAATTTCCTAAACTTATAGGATGAGCTACTGCATAAAACTTTTTCGTATTTGGATCTATATATGTTAATGTAGCAAATCCAGATATACTATCAGTAGAATTTATCTCTTCTAACTTATCTTTTGTAGTTTTTATGTTTATAATATGATTATTTCTTTTAACTGTAATATTAATTAAATTTTTATTAGTTGATAAATTATTTACTATATTTGAAAAATCACTATAATTTTTAATATTAGTATTATTTATACTAACTATTTCATCACCTAAAGAAAAAGGTGAATTTACTATACTATTTCTGATAATTAAATTTTCTAATTGAGTTTCTATATGAAGAACACTACCAATAGGAATTAAAAAATTATTATCATTTTTTGTAACTTCATTTGCATAAATTAAGTTATTTGAGAAAAAATATAGTAAGAATAATAAATAAACAATTAATGAAAATTTTGTATTAATAAATTTTTTATTTCTATTTTTATTATACATAAAACACCATCCTTTCATCTATTAGTTGGAATTTTTAGTTGTATATTAAATAAGTCGTGGTGCTTTTCTTTATATTATATTTTGCATTAATAATATTTTAATGCTTGGAAAACAGAAGAATTATAACCGGAGATTACAAAAAAAATAAATATATGCTTAATTAAATAGACAAATATATTTATAAAATAATAAGAATATACATATACGAAAAAACACTTAATAAAATTAAATTTAATTAAGTGTTTTTTTCTTTTTTTAATATTTTTTTCTTATTTTTATATGGATTATTTTTAACTCCAGACTTACTTATTTTATGTCTAGTCATAGCAACATCTGGAGTTGGTGCTGTAAAAGATTCACTATTATCAGAAGATGAACATTGATCAATAGCTGCTATTAAAGCAAGTTCATCAGATAAAACAGCAAAAAAGGTAGCTAATATATTTATATCATTAGAACTAAGTTCCTCACCTAATGCTATAGCTAATGTAGATGCTAAAATAATAAAATCTAATGAACTAAAATCACAGAGTTTTGAATCTGAAGAATTTTGATTACGACCTAGATTTTTTGATATTATCTTTTTCATACAACCTCCTAAAAATAATATATAAAATATATATGCCTTTATTAAAAAAATAAAAACTATAACAGATTCTAAATTTTATATATTGTTTATAAAACTTATTAATAATGGAAATAATACTCTATGTAAATTAGACTTAAAATTTTATTAACGAGAAGGGAACGATCATATGAGAAAATATAGAGTATTAGTTAGTATTATAATAGTATTATCTATAGCGATTATAGGAACGTCAGATCCAGCTAAAAATCTTTATAAAGCAACTAATTTAATTAGTAAATATATAACAAAAGATGATAAAGATAATAAAAATAATGAAAGTAAAAATGAAGTAGAAAAAGATATATTAATATGTATTGATCCTGGGCACCAAGAAAAAGGAGATAGTAATACAGAGCCAATTGCACCTGGTTCTTATGCTAAAAAGGCAAGGGTATCTTCTGGAGCTACAGGTGTAGCCACTAAAAAACCAGAATATGTATTAAATTTGGAAGCATCTACAGTTTTAAAACATATATTAGAAGATAAAGGATATAAAGTAATAATGACTAGAGAAAGTCATGATGTAAATATAAGTAATTCAGAGAGAGCTATATTTGCAAATAATAATAAAGCAGATATGGTAGTAAGAGTACATGCAGATAGTTTAAATGATCCAGGTAAAATAGGTGCATCTCTTTTAATACCATCTAAAGAAAGTAAATATACAACAGCTATATATGAAGATAGTCAAAAATGTGCAAATTTGATTAACAATAATATGAAAGAAGCTGGAATAAATATTAATGGAATATTTGAAAGAGGAGATTTAACTGGATTTAACTGGTCTCAAGTTCCAGTAGTTTTAGTTGAGATGGGTTTTTTAAGTAATTATACTGAAGATCAAATGATGTCAAACCCAGAATATCAAAAAAAGTTAATGCAATCTATAGCTAATGGACTTGATGAGTATTTTTCAAATAAATAAAATATAGGTGATATCAATGAAAAGTAAGCTAGAAAGTGCCTATGCAAAAGCATTAACCGGTGCATTTAAAGCAATAAGTCCGATTAAAAGAACTATAAAAAAAACTGAATGTGAAGTACATTTATATATACAAGAAAATGCTTTGGAAATTTTAAATCATAATGATTATAATGATGAATATAAATTATTTAAAAAATATCAAGATAAAATAAATGAAGGATTAGTATGGGCAGATCAGGATTTTAAATGCTATCATCATTTTTATAATCCTAAAGAGCAAAAAGGTATGTATGGATATGATGATAATGCTCTTACTGTAGCTAGAAGTTATTATTTAAAATGTTTGAAATATTTCACATTAGAAAATTATGATAAAGGTATGTTTTATTTTGGAGCTATGTGCCATATAATTCAGGATTTAACAATACCACAGCATGCGAAGGGAAAACTATTTGATAATCATAGACAATTTGAATCATATGTTAAGGAAAATTATATAAAAATAAATAGATTTAAATGTAGAGATGAACCTATAATATTAAAGTCAGTTGTAGATTATGCAAATTATAATTCATTAAGAGCACTTAAAATAGATTATATATATAAAAATATAAGAGATTTAAATACAAAGTTTTATTTAGTGGCATTAAAAAGTTTAACGCTAGCACAAAAAACTACAGCAGGATGTATGATTATGCTTTATAATGATTTAATTTATGTTTAAATTAAGATTATATAGCATAGTAGTATACTTGATTTAAGTCAAAAAAGAATATATTATAGTATAGAATATAGATAAAATTTATGAGAGGTGTCAAAATGCTAGTAGTAGAAAATGTAAGCCATGGTTTCGGAGCTAGAACTATACTAGAAAATGTTTCATTTAGACTTAGAAAAGGTGAACATATAGCGTTAGTTGGAGCAAATGGAGAAGGGAAATCAACTTTTTTAAATATAATAACAAAAAAACTTATGCCGGATGCAGGAAATATAAAGTGGTCATCAAGAGTTAGTGTAGGATATCTAGATCAACACACAGTTCTTGAGAAGGGAAAAACTATAAGAGATATATTAAGAGAAGCATTTAAATCAATGTTTGATTTAGAACAAGAAATGTTATCTATGTATGATAAGATGGGTGAAGCTAATGATGATGAAATGGCTAAACTTATGGAAGAAACAGCAGAAATACAAACAATTTTAGAAAATAGTGGATTTTATATGATAGATGCTAAAATTCAAGAAGTAGCAAATGGATTAGGTCTTGGAGAAATAGGATTAGATAGAGACGTAACTGATTTAAGTGGAGGTCAAAGAACGAAAGTTCTTCTTACTAAGTTATTGCTAGAAAATCCAACGATATTAATATTAGATGAGCCTACTAACTATTTAGATGAAGAGCATATAAATTGGTTAACGAGATATCTTCAAGAATATGAAAATAGTTTTATATTAGTATCACATGATATATCATTTATAAATGATACATGTAATGTAATCTACCATATGGAAAATGGAGAACTAAATAGATACAAAGGAAACTATGACGAGTTTGTAAGACTTAATGAAATAAAGAAACGTCAAGAAGAACAAGCTTACGATAAACAAGTGGAAGAAAGAAAAAGGTTAGAGGATTTCATAGCTAGAAATAAGGCTAGAGTCGCAACTCGAGGAATGGCAAATAGTAGACAGAAGCAATTAGATAAAATGGAAATCTTAGAAAAGCCAAAAGAGAAGATTAAACCTACTTTTGGTTTCAAGGAAGCAAGAACTCCAAGTAGATTTATTTTTGAAACGAATGATTTAATTTTAGGATATAATGAAGCTTTAACTAAGCCTTTAAACTTTACACTAGAAAGAAATCAAAAGATAGCTTTAAAAGGTATGAATGGTATAGGTAAGTCAACATTTTTAAAAACATTACTAGGAATAATAAATCCATTTGATGGAGAAGTAAAGCAAGGAGATTATTTAGAAGTTGGTTATTTCGAGCAAGAAAGTTCAAGAGATAACTATAATACTCCAATGGATGAAGTATGGGCAGAGTTTCCAGGACTTACAAACTTCGAGGTTAGACAAAGTCTTGCTAAGTGTGGCCTTACGAATGAACATATAACAAGTCAAATGAGAGTTCTAAGTGGAGGAGAAGCAGCTAAAGTAAGACTATGTAAGATAATGTTAAAGGATATAAACTTATTAATTTTAGACGAACCAACAAATCATCTAGATGTAGAGGCTAAAGATGAACTTAAAAAGGCGATAAAAGAATTTAAGGGAACTGTACTTTTAGTAAGTCATGAACCTGAATTCTATATGGATATAGTAGATGATGTATGGAATATAGAGGATTTTACAACAAAAATAGTATAAAGATACACTTTGGAGTATTTAATATATGAAAAAAATTATTAATGTAATATTTTCGGTTATTTTTAGTGTATTAATTATAAGTACAATAGTAAAATTTACTGTAGGATTTAAGCAACTTTATTATTTAGATATAGATTATTTAAATATACCTGATTTATCAGGTTTATCTAAAGAAGATATAAAAAAGAACTATGATTATATGATTAATTATAATTTAGGTAAATATGATAAAGAATTTGAATTACCAAGTATAAAGTCTTCAGAAGGTGGTAAAATTCACTTTGAAGAAGTTAGACATATATTTAAAATTTTGGATAAGATATTCAATATATCATTAATACTTTCTATAATAGGATTAATAATAAATATATTAAATAAAAATATTGAATTTCTCAAAACTACATCAAAAGCATTAATATTAATACCATTAATATTAATGTTGCCTATAGTTGTAAATTTCGAAGGTAGTTTTATACTATTTCATAAGATAATGTTTAATAATGATTATTGGATATTTGATTCAAGCTTAGATCCTGTAATAAATATTTTACCTAAAGAATTCTTTTTTCATGCAGGTCTTATGATTTTAATTCTTATAATTATAGCTAGTATAACTAATTACTTAATATATAAACTTTTAAAAAGAGAGCAGTAACCTGCTCTCTTTTTAAAAAATATACTAATCATTATTTTTAGTAATTTTAATAATATCTTGAAACTTACTCATAATATAATCATAGTTATTTTTATTATGAGGTAATAAACAATTAGAACAGTCTTTTATACCCTTATCTGTATATTTGACATTACCACCACAGTTTTTGCCTAGAGCGTATAATGGACAGTAGCAAAATAAGCAGTTAAACTCATCTGGCTTATTAGTTTTATGGCAAGGAAAGAATTCACATTCTTTATGATTAAAAAACTTATAGTTATCACTCATATTTATTATCCTCCTAATTTTACAGTATCAATATAATTATACTAAATATTTACATTAGTGGTATAATAAGAAAAATAAAAGTATAATAGTATATAAAATATTACATAAATCTATGAACGAGGTGTTATTTATGGAAGAGAAAAAGGAAAGAGCTTTACTTGTAGGGCTTAATATTACATCTACTGCAAGAAAAACTGATGATATAGATATAAATGAATCAATGGAAGAGTTAAAAGAATTAGCAAAAGCTGCAGGAGCGGAAGTTGTAGGAAGTTTAATTCAAAATAGACAGTCTAGAGATGCTGCATTTTATGTAGGAAAAGGAAAAGTAGAAGAGATAAAGGCATATAGCGACTCATTAGGGGCTACAGTAATTATTTTTAATGATGAATTATCGGGAGCTCATATAAGAAATATAGAAGAGGTAGTAGGAATAAAAATTATAGATAGAACTACCTTAATACTTGATATATTTGCTCAAAGAGCACTTAGTAAAGAAGGAAAATTACAAGTTGAATTAGCTCAATTAAATTATAGATTACCTAGATTATATGGAATGGGTGGTCAGATGAGTAGAACAGGAGCTGGTATAGGTACTAGAGGTCCAGGAGAACAAAAACTTGAAATAGATAAAAGAAATATACTTAATAAAGCAGCTGATATAAGACGTGAGCTTAGAGAAGTTAAAAAAATAAGAGAAACTCAAAGAGTTCAACGCTTAAAATCTAGTATACCTATAGTGGCACTTGTTGGATATACAAATGCAGGTAAATCAACTTTATTAAACGAGCTTATAAAGACTCATAAAGATTATGATGTAGAAAAAGAAGTAATGGCAAAAGATATGCTATTTGCGACTCTTGATGTAACTTTAAGAAAAGCACTATTACCTAATAAAAAAGAATTTTTAGTTGTAGATACAGTTGGATTTGTAAGTAAACTTCCGCATGATTTAGTAGAAGCATTTAAAGCAACTTTAGAAGAAGTTCAATATGCAGACTTAATTTTACACGTAATAGATGCAACAAATTCAAACTATGAATTACAAAAAAGTACTACAGAAAAAGTTCTTAAAGAGCTAGGTGCAGATACTAAGCCAACTATACTTGTGTATAATAAAATAGATAGATTAGAATTAGATATTTATCCTAAAAATCATGACGATGTAGTATATATATCTGCTAAAAAAGGCATAAATATGGACAAATTAATAGAGATTATACAAGATAATATAATGAAAAATACTTATGCTGTAACTTTAATGTTGCCTTATGAAAGAGGAGATATATTTAGTAGATTAAAAAATAAATATAATATAGAAAAATTTGAATATGTAGAAAATGGAATAATATTAGATGTAAATTTAGAAGAAGAAGACTATAATATATATAAAGAGTATATTTTAGAAAAGTAGGGAGTATTATGAATATAAGTTGGGATAACATAGACAAGCTAGAAGATCATTATATAACATATCTTCTATATAAAGAATCTAAGACTGTATCTCAAATAAGCAAAATAAGAAATCTATCAACAGCTCAAATAAATGATCAATTGATAAAAGCTAAGTTAGAAATAAAATCTATGCTTAAAGATAAAATAGAATTATCTAAGGATATTATAGATAAATTTTTAGTTCTTAATAAAGATGATAGGCTAAAATTTATGAATAATTTAGATGAAGAACGAATGCTAGATTTTAAAAGAAAGCTATATAAAAGAATAATTATGGAAAAAAATGCAGAAGATTTAATGATACTAATATGGACTACAGGTGAATTAAAAGATGAACGTTTTTTAGTATTATTACATTCTCTTACAAGCCATAGACACTCTGATGTAAGGAGAATAACATATTCAGCGCTTAGAAAAATTGAATCTAAAAGTAGTAGAGAGTACTTACAAAGAGGGCTTTATGATAGTAATCCTCAAACAAGACAATATTGTGCTAAAGCTCTTGCTAAAATAGGTAATAAAAATAGTTTAAAGATGTTAAAACAATTGAGAAATAAGAAACATTTTGAAAAAGAATATGTATTAAGAGCATATGAAGAAGCAATAAACACGTTAGAGAAAGATATTTAATATATATTAAGTTAATAAAATATTTACTTATAAACAGTAAGAGATTAAAAATAAATAACAAATAAAATATATAAGATATAAATACATATAAAAAAGAAAGGATACATCCTTTCTTTTTTATATGTATTTATAAAGGATTTGATTTAAAGTTGTACCTAAAAAGTATATTGGCTATAATAACAATATAAGTTTATTTAGATAATTCGGAGGATATAAATGAGTACATATAAAACATTACATGAATTTGGAATGAATGAAATTATAATAGATAAATCTACTTTTATTGGATATGCAAAACCTATAAAAACAGAAGAAGAAGCTATAGAATTTATAAATGAAATAAAGAAAAAACATAAAGATGCAACACATAATGTATGGGCATATACTGTTGGAAAAACTATGAATATACAAAGATATAGTGATGATGGTGAACCACAAGGTACAGCAGGAATTCCAACTTTAGAAGTGATAAAAAAAGAAGATTTAAGAGATGTTGCAGTTGTTGTAACTAGATATTTTGGTGGAATCAAGCTAGGTGCTGGAGGATTAGTAAGAGCTTATACTAAAGGTGCTAAAGTGGGAATAGATGCTGCAAAAGTAATAGAAAAAGTAATGTATAAAGAAGTTAGAATTAAGATAGATTATAATCAACTTGGAAAAGTACAAAATGAAATAATGAATATGAATTATTTTGTTAAAGATACCATATATGAAGACAATGTAGAAATAATAGTATATTCAAGATTAGAAGAAGTAAAAGTATTAACGGATAGAATGGTTGATATAACTAGTGCTACGGCAGAAATAAAACTAGGGGAAGAATTTTATTTATCAGAACAAAATGGAAATATAATATTATAAAATAGGTTAGATATAAAATATTTATACATGAAAGGAAATTATAATATGAAATTTCATGTATAATTTATGAATATAAGTGATGTCAATAATTTTAAAGATGTGAAAAATTACATTTTTAATAAAAAATGTATTATTGATGGCAATAAAGATATATAGCTAGTTACAAAAGTGAAGTGAATTTTTATTTAATTAGCAAGCTATAATATATAAAAAATAATATCTATTAAGAGTATTTAAGTAATATCTCTAATATAAGAAAATCAAAAATTATAATTTTAATAAGAAATATACAACAAAAGCTAAAAGATACTTATTAAATAATCTCTTAGTTTTTGTTGTATAAATATTTTAAATTTAACTTATTATTTACCACATTTTTCTTTATTATGGTCACAAAAACCTTTCTTAATTTCTATACATCCAACTATCAATAGGAATACACCAAAAATTTTTCTTAAAATTTCTGAAGATAAGTAATTTGCTACAACAGATCCACATATTGCACCTAAAACACCAAGTGTAGCTATAGGAACAACCAATGAAAATACAACATTTTTATTTTTTATATGTATCATTAAAGCGAAGATAGTCATGGGAATTGATGAAAGTAAGTTTACACTTTGTGCCATTTTAGGGTCGATGTGAGCAAATAATATTAATGCAGGAATCAATATTGTTCCACCGCCCATTCCCATACCACCAATAATACCTGCCAAAAATCCTAGTATAGTTAAAAACATTAAAACACCATCCTTATAGCCGCTATTATCATTATTGAACCAAATGTAATTCTAAGAAATTTACCAGTTACTTTTGATAAAAGTTTAGCGCCTAAAATACCTCCAATAATACTACCAATAGATACCTTTAAAGTTAATGAAATATCATATGTGCCTTTTGATATGTATATTACAGAACTAGCACTGGTTAAAAATACTATTATAGCAAGAGCTGTAGCATGAGATTTATGCTCATCTATTTTTATTATATTGTTTAATATAGGTACAAGTAATGTACCGCCACCAGAACCAAATATTCCATTAACAAATCCTGTAAAAACACCTATTATAGAATTTTTAATATTAAAACTAGAATGTTTATTTTTCAATTTTATCACCTTCTTTTAATAGTGTTTACAGAAGTTAAAAAATATATTTATAAATTGATTATAAAATTTGTAAATTGTATAGTATTAGAGAGATTATATATTAGATAAAAATAATTTAAATACGAATATAGTAGTGATTATTAGAAATTTTATGATAAATAATTTGTATTAAATTATATATTTGAATAAAAGAAGGTTAACGCCAATGAGGAGTTAACCTTCTTTTATATAATTATAGTATTTAAATTAATATAATTTTATTTCTTACATTTTGATAAATATCTATGCATAACTATATGTAAATCTTTACCAATTTTATTTACAGTAGCATTATCAACCATAGAGCCTACTAAAAATAATTCATCCTCATGAGAGTCATCACCCATTAACTCCCAATAAAATTCTTCAACTTCACATTGTCTTTGGATGTTTAAAACATCATTAAGTGATGCTATTTCTTCAGCAGGATATGAAGAATTATAATCTATTATAGTTATAGTTGATAAATTGTCATCTCTTTTTATATGAACATTTATATCATTTGATCCACTTCTCATTAATAAAGAAGTCACTTCATCAACTAATTTTGTTAGCTTTTTTACTTCATTTTGCAATTAAGCTACCTCCTTTTTATAAATGAGTCAAGTATAGGTAATAAGAAACCTGCAACTAGTCCGCCTGCAAATCCATTGTTATATAAATTTACTCCACCGTGTATTATACCAACATTTGTAGCTAAAAGGAAATGTAATATTCCAGCTATAAATCCTATTTTATAACCGTAAACTCCAGCTATAGGAGCTAATGTTGTTGAAAATAACACGGTTATAATAACTACTGTTGATGATATATCATACTCCAAAAATAATGCAGTTATTATTACACCTAAAATAATAGGCAAACAATTTTTTATATGTTTTCCGAACGCACTAAATCCTACAACTGTAAATATTCCAGCTATTACAGGTCCATTTATTACACCACCTATTAAGAGTACATAAGATAATGAAAGTAATCCCATAATTCCCATATTAAAAAATGTTACTCCATATCCCATTAAGAACGTATAATCTGTAACAACTTTTCCACTATAGTTAAAGATATATTTATACTCATTTAAGGCATTTTTATTTATTGAAATACCTATATAAATCAAGTAAATAAACATTGATATTAATGTTAATATCAAAAATATATTATTTTCAAGATATAAAATATTTACAGATTCTATTTTAATATCTAGATTTCTAAGAGCACTTGTTAATATAGTACCTAATATACCTGCTGTAAATCCAAGATTATAAATATTATAACCATCATAAAACTTTACCATATGAGATGCTAGTGGTGTAATTATAAAACCTATAAATATACCAACACCAATACCTATTAAAATGGCTATTTTATTTGGTAATATATTTGAAAAACTAATTTCACTAATTACAGGTGCAAGGGCTGTAGCAAACATAATTGATACTATTATATCTTTAAAGTCTATTTTTTTATAATTACTATATAGATATCCTCCTATATATATTGGAATTATATTGAATATATTTTTTCCAAAGAATGAAAATCCCATAACTGTCATAAATGCAGCTAAGATAAGACCATTTATTCTTAATTTATATTTTTTTAATAAATATAGATTATAAAAACTTATTAAGGCCACATTAACAAATGTAGAACCTATTCCACCAACAGAGAGAAAATCGGTAATTAATATTGTAGGTGAAAGTATAATATTTTTTAATCCAGAATATAATGTTAAGTTTGATTCATTATCAAGATATGAAAAAAGTATTCCTAAAATCATAAATGTTAGTGGAAATATAAATAATATTTTAAGTTTTTGTTCTTTATGCAATCCTTTTTCTTGATACTTGTGTATATACATTCAAATCCTCCTTATTAATTTTAAAACTATTTAAAGTTATTTGGGTGAATGTAGTAGATTTACATAGATTATATCATTTATAATATGTAGATGTAAAAGATTATATAAATAAAACATATTAGATACAATAATTATATATAATAAAATTTAAAAAAGATTATGATATAATATGATTATTGATATTTTTTAATCAAGAGAGGAGAAGGACATGAGTGAAATAAACTTAAAAATAGACAAGACAGTTGAATGGTTAAGAGAAAAGGTGAAAGAAGCTAACTGTAATGGTCTTGTAGTTGGAGTATCAGGTGGGATAGACTCAGCAGTAGTTGCATATTTAATAAAAAAAGCGTTTCCAAAAAACTCTATGGGAGTTATTATCAGTATAAAAAGTAATCCAAAGGACAGAGAAGATGCACTTAAAGTTATAAATGGGTGTGATATAGATTATATTGATTTAGATCTTAGTTCTGAGCAAAATATGATACTTGAACAAGTTACATCTAAATTAAAGGATAAAAATTTATATAAAGAAAATAATCTAAAAATGACAGATGCAAATTTAAGAGCAAGGGTAAGAATGAGCACTATTTATACTGTAGCTAATAATTTAGGATATTTAGTAGTAGGAACAGATAATGCAGCTGAGATACATACAGGTTATTTTACTAAACATGGTGATGGTGGAGTTGATTTAATACCTTTAGCAAATCTTACAAAGAGAGAAGTATACGAATGGGCTAAAGTGCTTGGTGTTCACGATGATGTAATAAACAAAGCACCATCTGCTGGACTTTGGGAAGGTCAAACTGATGAAATAGAAATGGGAACAACATACGATATGATAGATGCTGTTATTGAAGGGAGATTGGATGAAGTTCCACAAAAAGATCAAGAAGTAATAGCAAGATTACATAGAATAAGTGAGCATAAAAGACATACAGCAGCAGCACCACCTAAGTTCTAATTTACTAAAATAGAGATTTATGCTAAAATTTACAATGGAAATATAAAATATTTAAATGTTAATTAATAATATGGGTAAATTTGTAAATAATAACCCTAAGATATATGAATTAATTATACGCATTAAGGAGTGGAAATTATGGGACGTATAGGAAACATAATAAACAAAAAAGGTAAACAAGATGCTAAAAGAGCTAAAATATTCACTAAGCATGCTAGAGCAATAGCAGTTGCAGCTAAAGAAGGTGGAGGAAATCCTGATTACAATGCAGCATTAAAAACTGCTATAGAAAAAGCTAAGGCTGATAACATGCCTAATGATAATATAGACAGAGCTATAGCAAAAGGAGCTGGAGCTGGAGCTAATGAAAACTATGAAACTATAGTTTATGAAGGATATGGACCAGGTGGAGTTGCTGTTATAGTTGAAACTTTAACAGATAACAAAAATAGAACTGCTGGTAACGTAAGATATTACTTCGATAAGAATGGTGGTAACTTAGGAACTAGTGGATGTGTATCATTCATGTTCGATAACAAAGGACAAATATTAATAGAAGCTAGTGATGATGTATCAGAAGATGAATTAATGGAAGTTGCTTTAGAAGCAGGAGCTGAAGACTTCATAACAGAAGAAGATGGATATGAAGTAGTTACTTCACCAGAAGATTTTGCAGCAGTTAGAGATGAATTACAAGCTAAAGGATATGAGTTTATATCAGCAGATGTTAAATTAATACCTCAAACTACTACAGAATTAACTGATGAAACTCAATTAAAGATGATGAACAAATTAGTTGATATGTTAGAAGATGACGATGATGTTCAAAATGTTTACCATAACTGGGAAATAGCTGAATAATAAATATTATTGAGATACATTTTTATATATAAAAATGTATCTTTTTTATGTATAAAAATATTATAAAATATATAATTTTTTATACTCGAGTTTAGTAAATTTTTAAAGGGAGAAAGATTATGAATAAAACATTAAAAAGTATAGTAATTACATTTATTATATGTGTTCTAGGATACACTCAAATAGGGTGTCAATCAGATAATATAAAAAGTGAGAGTTCACAAGTAGTAAAAGATTATAGTATACAAACTAGCGATGAATATAAAAATGATGAAAATACTAATAAAGATAAATCCAATAATAAATTAACATCTCAAGTAGAAAAGTTATCATCAAATGCAGAAATTCATTTTATAAATACTGGAAATTCAGATGCTATATTAATAATAAAGGATAATAAAGCAGCACTTATAGATGGTGGAGATAATGATGATGAAGACTTAGTTTCATCATATATAAAAAAACAGAATATATCAGAATTAGAGTATGTATTTGCAACACATCCACATGCAGATCATATAGGGGGACTAGATAGAGTTGCAAAA
The DNA here is from genome assembly GCA_904418825.1 of uncultured Romboutsia sp. Lineage (GTDB taxonomy): Bacteria > Bacillota > Clostridia > Peptostreptococcales > Peptostreptococcaceae > Romboutsia. The sequence continues at coordinate 15,406 of CAJFPU010000028.1, forward strand.
GAAATAAAAATAAATAACTTATATGTAAGTAACGGAGAAGTAGAGACTAAAAGTTATAGAGACTTTATAAGTGTGGCAGCAAGCAAAGGATTATATCCAAGTGTTCCACTATTGGGAAGTAAATTTGATTTATCAGGATCTACATTTGAGGTATTATCTGTAGCAAATACTGAAGATCCAAATAATAATTCAATAGTACTTTTATACACTAATGGAAATGATAAGATATTATTAATGGGAGATGCAGAAAAAGAAATAGAACAAAATTTAAATGTAGGAGATGTAGACTTATTAAAGGTTGGACATCATGGTTCATATAGTAGCTCATCAAAGTCATTTATAGACAAAATAAACCCTGAATATGCGGTTATACTAGTTGGTGAAGATAATAAATATGGTCATCCGCATAAAGAAACTATGGATACACTTAAAGAAAAAGGTATAGAGATACATAGAAGTGATGAGTGTGGTGATATAGTATTTATATCAACTGGAAATGGTTTAGAGATAAATTGTAAAGAAGGAAGTTACAATGTAGGTAATAATTCTAAATATAGTACAATTGATAATACAGTAAAAATAGAAAGTAATATATCGTCTATTCAAGATGAAAGTATAAATAATAGTAACAACAATTCAAATAAAAATATAAATATAGAAAATAATAATTCAGAGGTTGTATATTGGACTGAATCAGGAAAGAAATATCATAGCGATGCAAGTTGTTCAGGAATGAAGTCACCTATATCAGGTACTATAAAAGAAAGTAAAAGAACACCTTGTAGCAAATGTTATTAATAAATGAAAAAGTATCTCTAAGAAATTTCTTAGAGATACTTTTTTAATAGAAAAATTATTTTTATCAGTGGATTAAAAATTAATAATATTTAAAATTTGCTTGGAGATTTAGTGTGTATTCAAGCAATTTATGCACTATTTATATTTAAAGCTAAAATAATAGATTTATAATTTTTATATTAAATCATAGAACGAATATAGATATATCTATATTGCAAAGAATGTATATTATTCTAGCATTATTAATACAAGTTTTTACATTATAATTTATAGTATGTATAAAACTTAGTTTGTAATAGATAATTTAACCTATAAGGAGTATATACAGACTTAAATAAAAATATACCTGCTAAATAAAAAATATAGAAAAGTATAATACTATTCCTTATAGAAAATTTAATTCAAAGAAGAAAAAAGAGTAGTAAATATATCTTCGCTCATTAAAACTTTAGCTATTAATGTAGATGATGATGGATAAGATTTTATTAATGGACATATTTCAAAAAGCTTACTTTCATAATCTGAAATAGATGATGTTATACCTGATTTGATTTGACTTTCAAATTCAAATGTTAAATCTCTTATTTTTATAAAATCATCTAAAGTAAGCTTATAAAATACAGATGCTTTGTGCTGAGGTTGCTTTAAAAGAATTAAGTTTTGTTTAAATTCTATAAAATCTAATCTATCATAAATTATTCTAATATACGAACTCAAAATATCACCCCCTTGAAATTATATTAATAATATACCTAATAATATGTACAGATTATAAATATTGAACAAAAAAATACTAATATTTGGATAAATTGTATAAAAAAATAAGGCATGGAAACAATATTTGATATAAGGAGGTTATTTATATGTTCGAGAAAAAAGAGCCCTTCCAATGGAAGATACCTATATTAATACTAACAGGAATATTAGTACTAACTGGAGGTATTTATATAGGAATAAAAACTAGAAAAGTAGAAGAGAAACCAGCATTTAATAATGAAACGATAAATAAAGAAAATGAAAAAACTAAAGATGCATTTGGACTAAGTGAAAGTTGTGAAATTTGGATGTATAAACGTAGTGAAGAAGGTAGTTTAATAGATTCAGAACCTAGTATGATAGGAATTGTTCCTAAAGAATTACTTGATAAAACTAAAGAAGAAATAAGAGCATATTTATCTGAGCAATATCCAGATAAAGAGATTGATAGCATAACACAGCATGAAATAGTATTATCAGAAAAAGAAACTTTAAATGATACATCAAAAAGTAATAAATATTCTTTGGAAGTAGAAAATGGATTTATAGGACTTTATAAATATAATGCAAATGGAAATAGAGAATTAATAGAAAATACAGAAATTAAATTAGACTCTTTACCTCAGTCAGTTCAAGAAGAAGTTCAAAAAGGTGTATTAGTTGATACTCAAGATGATGCATATTCAAAACTTGAAAGTTTTGGTAGTTAAAAACAACCTTATATATTAGGTTGTTTTTTTGTGTATACAAAAACTTATGATATAATAGATTAGAACATAAGTTTTATGTATTTAATAAAGAATCTATACAACTATGATATGTATAGAAATTTTTAGGAGGAAGCTAATAATTTGATAATATTAGGTATAGACCCAGGAATAGCAATAGTTGGATATGGAATAATAGAATATAAAAATAGTAAATTTAGAGTAATCGATTATGGTGCTGTAACTACTCCTGCAGGAATGGATATATTAAAACGATTAGAGCTTGTTTATAAAGGAATAGATATGCTTATAAAAAATTACAATATAGATGAAGTAGGTATAGAGGAATTATTCTTTAATAAAAATGTAAAAACTGCAATAACGGTAGCTCAAGCTAGAGGAGTTACTATGCTTGCTTGTGCTCATAATAATAAACCTGTTTATGAATATACACCGCTACAAGTAAAACAAGGTGTAGTTGGATATGGAAGAGCGCAAAAAGCTCAAGTACAACAGATGGTTACATCGTTTTTAAATCTAAAAAAAGTACCAAAGCCAGATGATGTTGCAGATGCTTTGGCGGTTGCAATTTGTCACGCACATGCTAATAAGTTAGAAAAAACTTTAAAGAATATAGGGGGAAGTTATGTATAGTTATATAAAAGGAACAGTAGAAGAAATTAACTTAGATTATATAGTAATAGATAATAATAATATAGGATATAAAATAAATGTATCTAGTAATACTATAAAAGATTTACATTTGGGAAATATGGCAAAAATTTATACTAAATTAATAGTAAGAGAAGATGATATGAGCCTTTGTGGATTTGCAACTAAAGAAGAGATGAAGATGTTTGAACTTTTAACTTCAGTATCAAAAATAGGGCCTAAAGTAGGTTTATCGATATTATCATTTGCATCACCAGGGCAACTTGGGGCATATATATTAAGTGAAGATGTAGCTAAACTTTCTAAAGCTCCAGGTGTAGGTAAAAAGACAGCAGAGAGAATAGTACTTGAATTAAAAGATAAAGTAGATAAAAATAATGTTGAGTTTGAACCAACATTACTTTCAAGTGAACCAATAGCTGTATCTAAAGATGAAGCAGTAGATGCATTAGTGGCACTTGGATATTCATCAGCAGAAGCTAAGGAAGCCGTTGACAAGTGTAAAAAGGATGGGCTAAATACAGAAGACATAATAAAGAAATCTTTAACTTATATAATGAGTAAATCCTTAAGATAGAAAGGAGATGAGTGTTAATGTTTGATTTTCAAGATGAAGATAGAATAATAACATCAACAATG
>CAJFPU010000029.1 GCA_904418825.1 uncultured Romboutsia sp.
CTTTGATGTTTCTTGAATTAAGTCTTTTATATGGCTTACATTATTTTGTATGCAATCTTGAATAAGTTTTTTTTCTTCATTACTTAATTCACTTTTACCCATAAGCATATCTACATATAACTTATATCCTTTTTCTGACGGAACTCTTCCTGAAGAAGTATGGGGCTGTATAAGATATCCTAACTCTTCTAAATCAGCCATTTCATTCCTTATAGTAGCAGCACTAATTCCTAAATCATGTTTTTTAGATATTGTTCTAGATCCTACCGCTTCGGCAGTTTCTATATAATCTTTAACTATAGCTTTGAGGATATTTAGTTTTCTTTCGTTTAGTTTCATTTCATGCCTCCTCGCTGTTAGCACTCATTAAATTCGAGTGCTAAAAAGATTATATATATTATATATCATTATTTTTTAGCATTGTCAATAGTTTTTGACTAATCTATAAATTCTATAAATACTGTATTAGATAATTCTCTTCCTCTTTGTGTTAAAGCTATATTATTATTTTGCTCTATAATTAAGTTTAAATTCTTTAATTTGTCTAAAATATTATTATATTTATGCTTAAAATTCACATTAAACTTTTCATAAAATTCATCCAAATTGATTCCATTATTCATTCTAAGTCCCATAAATATGAATTCTTCCATTTCATCTTTTTTACTTAGTATATTTTTTTCTGATATAGGTTTCTTATTATCTGCTAAAAATTTATTATATTCTTTAATATCGCAAATATTGTTATATCTATAGTTATTTATGTATCCTGATGCTCCTGGGCCTAATCCTAGATAATTATCACATTTCCAATAAACTATATTATGTTTACATTCGTATCCTTCTTTTGCATAATTAGATATTTCATATTGATGATATCCGTTCTTATATAATGTATCTATCGTATAGTTATATATACTTATATCAACTTCTTCATCATTAATTTCAAACTCTTTATTTAAATACATATCATAAAATTTAGTTCCTTCTTCTAATATAAGTGAATAAGCAGATATATGCGAAGGATTTAAATTTATTATTTTATTTAAAGTTTCTTTCCATTCATCAAATGATTGATTTGGAAGTGAATACATTAAATCAACATTTATATTATCTATTCCTACTTCTATTGCATCTTTATAATTTTTTTCAAATTGTTCATATGTATGTATTCTGCCTATATACTTTAAATGATAATCTTGAGTAACTTGAAGACCCATACTCAATCTATTTATTCCTAATGATTTTATATTACTTAATTTTTCCTTATCTAAAGTTCCTGGATTACATTCCATCGTTATTTCAGCATCTTTTTTTATATTAAAATTACTATATATATTTTTCATAAGATTACTTAATTCTTCAGAAGTTAATATACTCGGAGTTCCTCCTCCTAAAAATATACTAGTGAATTCTTTATCTTTAAATTCGTATTTATATAATTCCATTTCTTTTTTAATACTTATTAAATAATTTTTTTTTTGATCTTTCTCTTCTATTTTATAAGAATTAAAATCACAGTAATTACATTTTTGTGCACAAAAAGGCACATGTATATATAATCCTAGCATTCATCTCTCCTTTTCCATTTATCCTCTTATTATTATACCAATTTTTTATAATACTATAGTATTTTTTTAAATTAAAATACTTATTGTTTTAAATATTTTTTATAATTAATTCTTTATGTTTTGCAAGTTCATTATACACTAACACTATATTTTTAAAAATATTCTTATTTTTATTATTTATTTTATATAACTTTATACTTACATTATTTTAAATTTAATATTTATTTTTTAAAGTAAATATAAATAAGAGGAATTAATACTAATTCCTCTTATTTATATCTTATTTTTTATTTGTAATCATATATACTGGAATGCCTATTAATGTTATTATTATTCCTCCAACAGCAATAAGTGTAGCTGTTATCAATTGATTCGTTATTACAAATAAACCACCTATTATAGCTATTGCTGGTATAATTGGATATAAAGGCACTTTATATGGTCTTGGTAGATCTGGTCTTTCCTTACGAAGCTTAATAACTCCAATAAATGTTAAAACATAAAATATCCATATTGTAAAAACAGTTAAATCTGTTAATAAATTAAATTGACCTGTTAAGGCATATATTGATGCTAAAATTGCTACTAACCAAATAGAATTTGCTGGAACTCCACCTTTGTTTAATTTAGATAAAAAATCACTTCCTGGTAATGTTTTGCTTACAGCTAATGTATAAGGTACCCTTGGACCTGTTAATAAGTATCCATTAAGCGCTCCAAATACTGATATTAATATCCCAACTGTTACGATTTTTCCGCCTATATTACCAAAAATTCTTTCTGCAACAAGTGCAGCTGGTGCTGTAGCTTGCGCTAATTCTGAAGCTGGTGCTACCCATAGATATGCTAAGTTTATAACTATATATACAGCCATTACTATAGATATACCTCCAACTATAGCTTTTGGTAAGTCCTTACCTGGTTCTTTCATTTCGCCAGCTATAGCTCCAACATTTATCCAACCATCATATGCAAATAAAGTAGCTATTAAAACTTGTCCCAATGAACCTGCTACACTTGCTCCTGGTCCAACTATAGGTTCAAATATAGGATTTCCATTACCTTTTATAAATCCAAATATTATTATAACTATTAATGGTACAAGTTTACCAATTGTTGCTACAGTTTGTATTCCTCCTCCAATAGATGAACCTACCGTATTTAAAAATGCTATAAATAGTATAGTAACTATAGCTATAGTTAAAACCATAATCATATTCATCTCTGGATTATATCCTAATAATTCAAGTATTTGTTTGGCGAATATTACGGCTAAAGCTGCTATAGTTCCTGGGAAAAACAATACTGTTTGCATCCAACCAGTTAAGAAACCTAATTTTTTACCATAAATTTCTTCAATATATATCATCATACCACCTGTTTTAGGTATTGCAGCAGATACTTCTGCTGCAGTCAGTCCTGCTGTTATTGTTATAATACCGCCTAATACCCATGCTATCATTCCAAGTCCTGGACCACCATTTGTTGCTGTATATATAGCTTGTGGTTTAAAAAATACTCCTGAACCTATTACCACCCCTACTACTGTAGAAAGTGCTGCTGATAAACCTAACGTTTTCTTAAGTTCATTATTCATTAAGTTCCTCCTTATGTCACTTATATTATTTAATCTTAACTGGTTTTATGATATTATCATTCCCACTTTTTGTTTAAATATTAAAATTTACTTATTTATATACTTTATAATATATTTTAAATTAAAAATTCACTTATATCATATTGCCAACGGCTTCGTCCATTGATTAAAATATTTTTTATTTTCAAATACAATACACTAGTATAACCATATTTGCAAACTTATTCACATGTATTGAAGTAATATAATTTAATTAAGCGTAAAAAAAGACCTAAGTTTCAAACTTAAGTCTTTTATATATTTTATTCATCTAATTTTAATACTGACATAAATGCTTTTTGAGGAACTTCAACCGATCCAATTTGTCTCATACGTTTTTTACCTTCTTTTTGTTTTTCAAGAAGTTTCTTCTTACGAGATATATCTCCTCCGTAACATTTAGCAAGGACGTCTTTTCTAAGTGCACTTATAGTTTCTCTAGCGATTACCTTATTACCAACAGCTGCTTGTATAGGTACTGCAAACTGATGTCTTGGTATTTCATTTTTAAGCTTTTCACACATAGCTTTACCTCTTGAGTAAGCACGAGATTCGTGAACTATAAAACTAAGTGCGTCTACTTGCTCTTTATTTATTAATATATCTAATTTAACTAAAGTTGAAGGAACATATCCCTTAACTTCATAATCTAATGATCCATATCCTCTAGTTCTTGATTTTAATGCATCAAAGAAATCATATACAACCTCATTTAAAGGTAAATCATAATGAAGCATAACTCTTTTTTCATCTATATACTCCATATTTATCATAGTACCACGTCTTTCTTGACATAGCTCCATAACAGTACCTACATAATCTTTAGGAACTATTATATCTCCTTTAACTATAGGTTCTTCTATCATCTTAATTTCACTTGGTTCTGGTAAGTTAGTTGGATTTTGTATCATAACAACTTCACCATCATTTTTAGTTACTCTATATATAACAGATGGAGCTGTAGTTACTAAGTTAAGATCATATTCTCTTTCTAATCTTTCTTGTATTATTTCCATGTGTAAAAGACCTAAGAATCCACATCTAAATCCAAATCCTAATGCTGCTGAAGTTTCAGCTTCAAACTCAAGTGCCGCATCATTTATTTGCATTTTTTCAAGTGCATCTCTTACATTTTCATATTTTTCACCTTCACCTGGATATATACCACAATAAACCATTGGAGTTGCTTTTTTGTATCCTGCCATAGGCTCTGCTGTTGGATTATTAGCATCTGTTATAGTATCACCAACTTGACAACTTCTTATATCTTTTATACTTGCTGCTATGTACCCAACATCTCCTGCTGATAATTCATCAAGTTCTCTTTGTCCAGGAGCCATTACACCAACTTCAGTTACTTCAAACTTTTTATTAGTGTTCATCATTTTTATAGTCATACCTTTTTTTACGCTACCTTCAAATATTCTAACGTAAGCTACAACACCTTTATATGCATCATAATAAGAATCAAATATTAATGCTTTTAAAGGTGCTTCTTTATCACCTGTTGGAGCCGGTACATTATGTACTATAGCTTCTAGTACGTCTTCTATATTTAATCCACTTTTAGCAGATATAAGTGGAGCTTCACTTGCATCAAGTCCTATTATATCTTCTATTTCAGCTTTTATTTCATCAGGTCTGGCACTTGGAAGATCTATTTTATTTATAACAGGTAAAATTTCTAAATCTTGATCTAATGCTAAATAAACATTAGCTAATGTTTGTGCTTCAACACCTTGAGCAGCATCTACTACTAATAATGCCCCTTCACAAGCTGCTAAACTTCTTGATACTTCATAGTTAAAGTCTACGTGACCTGGAGTATCTATAAGATTTAAGAAATACTCATTTCCATCCTTAGCCTTATATACTAATCTTATATTTTGAAGCTTTATAGTGATTCCTCTTTCTCTTTCAAGATCCATATTATCTAATAACTGATCTTTCATTTCTCTTTCACTAACAAGCCCAGTTTTTTGTATTAATCTATCAGCTAAGGTAGACTTACCGTGATCTATATGCGCTATTATACTAAAATTCCTAGTTCTACTTTGTTTATTGTCCACCCTTGTTCCTCCTTTTTTATTCTCATCATAACTTTTATTTTATAATATATCACCTTTTATGTAAATAACCGTTATATTATAAAAGAAAAAACTTATCTTTATTATATAATTCTTTCTTATTTATATGATATTTATTTATATTTAAATATTTAAAACTCTTAATAGTAAAATAAGACTTAAATATTTAAGTCTTATTTTTACTATTATTGTATAGTTTTATAATTTTATCTTTAACTTTATATATCTCATTTATTTTCTCATTCATATTAACTTTAATATCATTTATGTTTATGTCTTCTATAAAAGAATTTAAAAGATATGCATCTGATCCTAACATATCTTTTGCACTTTTATCTATTATAAATACACATATTGTTAAATTTATAATCATCGCTAGAATAAATAAAATTTTAAATATAATCCTAATTTTTCTTCTTTTAGATTTTTTTAAAATATTCTTTTCTAGTCTACTCATACTTAATCTCCTAGACTATTATTTACTTTGCTTAAAATATTCATCTAAAATTTCTGCAATATATTTAACCGATGCTTTTGCTTCTTCCGAAGAAGTACCATTACTACCAACTTCTATTAACATATGATTTTTAGTCATATATTGATTGAATTTACCATATTTATGTTCAACCACAGGTAAAACTAATTCTGGATATTTACTTTTAGCAAATTTGGTTATATCCTCAGCTAAAGATTTTACTTGCTCTAAATTAGGATTTTTCATACCTACAACAAAGAAAAATTTAGCCACCTTTTCACCATTTATAGTTGTTGACATTCTTTCATTTTCTTTTTTCATATCAGCTTCAGTCTTAAGATCCCTTCCATCTCTATGTAAATCTAAAGCTATATTTATATTTTTATAATTATTTAACATAGATTTTACAGTTTCTAAACTACTTGCATAAGATTTAGTAAAGTCAGGATAATCATGATATTTAATACTGTGTGCAACTCCCCAACCTTTTTGACTCAATTGTTCTGTTAATAATGTTCCAACTTCAACTACAGATTTATCTTTATTATTTTGTGAATGATAATTTCCTTCAGGAGAATCAGAGTAAGTTTCACCTGCATGAGAGTGATATATTAACATAGTAGGATTTTCTTTAGTTAATCTTATGTTATTTTTATATTCACTTGCTGCTACAGAAATATTCTCTTTATTATCATTGTTATTTATAGTAGGAACATTCTCTTCTCCTATATGAACTTTTATATAATCTTCATCTTTATTAACTGTATTATCTAACTCTTCTTTATTTTTTTCATTACTTGAATTATCAGTTTTAGTACTCGATTCTGGATAAGATGAATCTATTAAAAATTTAAAAAATTCTTCTTTATCCATACTATAAGATATCATTGGTAAAATACAAATCAAAACACAGGCTAAACTTATAACCCTCTTAGTTTTTTTTAACATACTTTTCCTCCTTAATTGGTGATTCTACCTGGATGGAGAGATCTATTTAATCCTTCACTTATTATTATTGATAAATTTTCTATAGTTTCATCTATATCTTTTGGTGTTACTATTAAATTTTTATCATATGGATCTAGTGACTCCTTTATAAGATGATACTTCTCATCTTCTTTAAGTTGTTTTAACATACTGTAGAAATTTTCACCTTCATTTGATTGACTCATTAAATTATCTAAAGCTAAATCTAATACATCGCTAGTTAATGTAGCCGCATCAACTACAGTAGGTACTCCTATAGCTATTACATCAACACCTAAATAATCTTTATTTAATGCTTTTCTTTTGTTTCCAACACCTCCACCCGGTGATATACCAGCTGTAGATATTTGTATAGTTGAATTTACTCTTTCCATTTTTCTTGATGCCAATGCATCTATTGCAATTACTCTATCTGGTTTTATCATATCTACTATTGATTTTACAGTTTCGCTAGTTTCTAAACCTGTAATTCCCATAACACCAGGACTTAAAGCAGATACTTCTGTAAAATCATCATCATAGTCTTTATTATAATTTTTAAATATATGTCTAGTTACTAAGGTCTTTGATACACTCTTTGGTCCTAATGCATCTGATGTTATATTCCAGTTACCAAGCCCTATTACTAAAGTTTTTTTAGTTTTGTCATTTCCTAGTATTTCTACTAATTCATCTTTCAAATATGTAATCATTTCTTCTCTTGATTCATCATCATCAAATTTCATAAGATTGCTCTCTAATGTAACATATTTTCCTATGCCTTTATTCATTATTTTAGATCCTTGTTCATCTATAATCTCAACTATCGATACTTTACAGTTTTCTAAATCTTTATTTTCTACCTTTACTCCTGGTATTTCTGTAGATTTTTGATCATTTTCATATATTTCTTTTGCCTCTAATGCTAAGTCAGTTCTTATATTAAACATATTTACCCTCCATGTATTAATTAAATACTATTTATAATTCTTAACATTTTTTAGTATTTTATAACAATAAAACGTAAATTTGTAATTTATTGAATATTTAACTCTTGTATTGTATATTATCTTTATGTAATATATAGCTTAAAATAAAAAAATAAATAATAATAAAACTTATAAATATTTATCCTTGATTTTTGATTTTATTTCTGTTAAAATCTAATATGTTGACGATGAATATAATAAAATAAACGAGGGGGTGAACCGCGTGGCAAACATAAAATCAGCTAAGAAAAGAATAAGAGTTATCGAAAAGAAAACTGCTTTAAATAGAGCTAGAAAATCTCAATTAAAAACTGCAATAAGAAGATTCGAAGAAGCTGTTGCAGCTGGAAACAGAGAAGAGGCTGTTGCTAAGTTCCAATTTGCTCAAAAGAAAATATACCAAGTAGCTTCTAAAGGAACTATACACAAAAATGCAGCATCTAGAAAAGTTGCTAAATTAGCTCAAAAGTTAAACGGAATGAACGCTTAATTATCCGTTTCTTATGAATAGATACTAACCCTTGATAATATCAAGGGTTTTTATTTTATATATATTAATTAAAATAAAAAATCTTAGTATTTTTTTACTAAGATTTTTTTATTTCTTTTTTGCAGTATTTACTTATTAACATTTCTATAGATAATGTGTCTCTTACTAATCCATTTTTTATTTTAAAATCACTTTCCAATATAGTATTTAATATATCTATTATAGTTTCATCTGAAAAGTTTTTAGTTTGTTTTAATGCTTTTCCTACAACAAAAGGATGTAATTTAAGTCTTTCTGATATACTCTTAGAGCTATAACCTTGTATTTGTAATTGTCTAACTTGCATAATAACTTTAAATTGTCTTGCTATCATGGAAAATATACCAAATACAGATTCACCCTCATATAGCATATCATTTAAAATTTTCATAGCATCAGATGAATTTTTTTGTCCGATATAATCAATAAGTTTAAATATATCATTTTCTACCTTTTTCTGAGAAAGTTGATCTATTATATCATTTGTTACTTTATTTTCTTTACCAACAAATGAGCTAATTTTATTTATCTCATTTTCCAAGTCAGCTAACGTCTTTTCACTATTTTTATCTCTATATCCTTCTTGATCTATAAAATACATAACTTGAGCATTATCTATTACAACTTCATTATTTTGAAACTTTTTCTTTACCCATTTAAATAGATCCATATCAGATAACTTATCACAATTAAATACTATTCCATTTTTACTTATTTTTTTTACTAATGATTTTCGTTTATCTACATCTCCGTATATAATAAATACTAAAGTAGTAGTTTGAGGTATATTATCTATATATTCTATAAAATATTTTTCATCTTCATCATTAAAATTTTTCTTTTTTCCTTTTAATAATTCAAAATCTTTTAATATAATTATTCTTTTATCATCCATAAATGGAAGAGTTTCTATAGAGCTTATAATTTGATCTATAGTTATTTCCTTACCATCTATGATATCTAAATTAAAATCTATCATTCCATCATTTAAAGTTAATTTAATTTCTTTTACAGCATTTTCTATTAAATAATATTCTTTACCATAAAAAAGATATGTATTTTTTATATTTTTATTTTTTATATCATTTATAATATCCTTGTAGTTCATGAGATTGCTCCTTTATAGTTTTTGCTTCTTTATAAATCATATATAAAAATACTACTATATAATAAATGATTACATAGTGTAATTTAGGATCTTCTATAAGAATATACGCAAAATCTAAATTACTTATTTTTTCTAATAGTAAATATATACCTTTTAAAATAAATCTATTAATATATACTACTATACTTGATATATATATATTTATTTCAAATAATACTAAACTTGATATAGCTAAATATATAATAATACCTACAAATGGAACTATAATTATATTACCTAAAATAGAAACTATAGGTATACCTTTGAAATTATAATATACTATTGGTAACGTTAATATATTTGCAGATAAAGTTAATGAAATTATTTTTATATTCAATTTATTATTTATATAACCATAGAAATATATTATAGACAATGTTGCAAGAAAAGACAATTGAAAACTTATATTATATATTATATATGGATTATTTATTATAAATAATATACCTATAAATGATAACGTTGATATTTTATCTATCTTTCTATCTAAGAAAAAACTTAAATAAGCTGATATCATAAACATTATAGATCTTATTATAGAAGGTGAATTCCCAACCATTGTTGAATAAATAAACATCATAATAGTTAAAACTATTATTTTATAAATCTTATTAATGTTTCCTATCATAAATATTATAAGTCCTGAAAGTATACCTGTATGAAGCCCAGAAATTGCTATAATGTGACTTGTACCAGTTCTAGTAAACATTAGTTTTTCACTTTCTGATAAATCATCTTTTTGACCTAATATCATAGAATTTATAAAATCTGAGTTTGTTTTATATAAATAACGTATGTTTTTAATTATATAAGATTTTACTTTGTAAATATACTCATACATTAAATTATTTCCTACAATACTATAGTCTTTTAAATAAATTAAACCCTTATACCCTCTACTTCTTAGATATCTACCATAATCAAAATCTTCATATGACATTTTATTTAAATCTTTAAAATTTCCTTTTAATTTTATTTCACTTCCAACCTTAATTTTTTTATATTTAGTATAATCTCTAATAACAAAATTTCCAACTATATATTCATCATATCTTTCTTTTTCTATTTTAGATTTTACTATTCCTATAATCTCTATATCTTCATTTTCATAACCTATATTAATAGCATTAGTGTTAGTGTATATAAATGATACTATTAATAATATAATAAAAATTATTAAAAATGGTCTTCTCATAATACCTCCAACAACACTTTATTTTAATTATCTTCAAAACTGTAATTTCTTAAACAAAATAAAGGATATCAAAAATTGATATCCTTTAAACATACTCATTTATATAATTTTCTTTTTTATTAAATAATAATTCAAATAAACGTATTGCTTCTTTATTTTTTTCATCTTTATTTATATTATTTAAAATCATAGCTTCTTTTATATCTATATAAGAAAATGCTAATTGCGTAAAAGTATTAATACTTAAATATAAACTATATTCCCCTTTTATTTTTTGAGCTTTAACTTTTCTATCTTTTATCTTTATATTAAAAACTCCATTATTTTCTTTTATAAATTTATCTTCTATAAATACATTTGCACTTATTTCCACATCATTGTTAATTTTTAATCCATTAAGGAATTGTTCTACATTTATAACTCTTCCCATCATAAATGGTTTTACTTTCATATCTATTGTTTTAGGATTTTCTAAAACAAACCTTATTTTATCATTAACAGGAGCTGATATAGTTACCGTCTTACATTGAGTATTATGATTGTAAATAAATTTTAAAATAGATTTTAATGAGTCTAAATCTTTATAAAACAATTCTCTAACAAACATATTATCTCCATTTAAGAAGTATATTATATAACCTTTATAGGAACTATCTTTATAAACATATATATGACCATTTTCACTTTCAACTTCTTTAAATAAATTTATATAATATTCTTTATCTCTAATTGTATTACCGTTTATATCCTCTAAAAATAAATTATTTATATCAATTAAATCTTCTATATTTTCCTTACTTGCCTTATATAACCTACCTAATAAATTAAAATTCTTTAAATCTTCTATATTTATATTATACTCTAATTGATCATAACAATGTTCGTATCCATATTTTCTATACAATCTATAATCAATAGGCATAAGTATTGATACTAATTGATTTTTTTTATAAAGTTCATTAAGAGAGTATTCCATAATTTTTTTCATATACCCTCTCCCTCTCACTTGTGGAAATGTAGATACACCTACAACATATGAAACTTCATATTCTTTATCATTTAACTTTATTTTATACTGGTTTAATTGAAGAGAAGATACAATATCTTTATCTTCACATGCTACTATTGTATTATTATTATTGTATTTATTGTTAAAGTAGTAATTAACAAAACTTTCTTCATCATTAAAACAATAATTCCATATTTCTTTAATATTATCTTTTTCTTCTTCTTTAGCATATCTCATATTCATATTAATTCTCCCTAACAGTGAACTTCTCAACAAATTTAATAGGATGATAAGAAAGTTTAGCTTTTCTTAATCCCGGTATTCCTAAATCTTCTTCTCTATTTACAAATTCTACATTTTCAAATTCGTTTAATATAAATTGTTGGTTTATGTATGGATATAGTCCTCTTATGTTAGGATTAGCTTTTTCTATATGGATTAATGCCATATTATAATTTATAAGTTCACCCATAGTAAATGCTTCTAATTTTCCATCTACATATATACCTGCTATCTTCAGTCTATCTTTTAAATATTCATAGTTATTAAATATTTTCTTTATTCCTACAGACTCATCATCCATACCTTCATCAAATTCATTATTTTCTTCTTTATTTGTAGCCCATTCGTTTAATAAATTTAAACAATCTGTAAAATCATCTTCATTAAGAAGTCTATATTCATATCTTCCTTCATAATCTTTTAAAAATGCATTTATGTGATTTCTCTTCTTTTGATTTTTTCTACCACCTAAAGTTCTTAAACTTTCACCGTCATACACATAATCAAATAAATCTCTTTCTTCTATATATTCAAATTTATCTGGATAATTTTGTTGTAAAATATCCACTACCTCTTTTGTTATACCTCTAAAACATATTTTTTTGTTACTTTCTTTAAAATATTCTACGATAAAATCTATAGCTTGAGGCAATTTTTCTTTTTTAGCTAAAGGTAATATAGAAAAGCTATTTCCTTCGTATTCCGCCATTATAACCGCAAAATCATCACATATAATATATCCTGTTTTATATACATGTTGCCACATATATAATGTAGTAAAACAATATTCACAGGCTTCATAATCAACTAGATCAAAATATGGTTGTAGCTCTTTTATTGAATCTATGGTTATTTCTTTGAATCTCATATTTATTCTTTAATCCTTTCTTACATTTACTTATTAATAATCTAATATATAAAAATGAAAATATAATCTTAAAAATTTCTATATTTTATTATCTTTTGAATTATCTTATACTTTATTGCTTACAATATAAGATAGTTTATATTACTAATTTATGTTACCCATATTATTTACTTATAAACATATAATGAATGGAGGTAATTTATTGAAAAAGTTATTTTTAACTTATATTCTAATAATTATTATAATATCACTTTTAATTCCATCTGGCAAAAATAACTATTTATCTATACATACTATAGATGTGGGTCAAGGAGATAGTATATTAATACAAACACCTAACTTTAAAAATATACTAATTGATGGTGGTGATGATAATAGTCATCATATAATATCTAACTATTTAAAAAATAAAAATGTAAAAAATATAGATTATGTAATAGCTACACACTTTGATTCTGATCATATTGGTGGACTAGATAATATAATAGATAAATTTAATGTATCAAATATATATGCTCCTAATTATGAGTGTGATACTTTATCCTATCAAAATTTAATCACTTCTTGTTTAAATAAAAATTTAAATTTACAATATATAAGTAATGGGGATTTTATTAATATAGAAGATGATATAGATTTAACAGTACTTGCTCCTTCTTATATTCAAGAAGAAAATAATCTTAATTCTATAGTTTTTAAAATAGATTATAAAAATAAATCCTTTTTATTTACAGGAGATGCTGAAGCTAGTAATGAACTAAATATTATAAATTCCTATGATCTTAAAGATATAGATTTCCTTAAGGTTGGTCATCATGGAAGTAGCTCTTCTACTAATTCTAAGTTTATAGAAGAAATAAGTCCAGATGTAGCAGTTATATCATGTGGCTATAAAAATCAATATGGACATCCACATAAAAGCACTTTAGATACTCTAGAAAAAAATAATGTATTAACTTATAGAACAGATATTTTAGGTAATATTGTATTTTATAGTGATGGTGATACTATTTTTACAACTAAAGACTATAAATTAAATAAGAAGTAGAATATTTCTACTTCTTATTTAATAAATCATTTATAACAACAGATGCTATTATAAGCCCTCCAACAGAAGGAACAAAAGATACACTACCCGGTGTTATTTTTTTACCATTTAATATTTTCTTTTTTAACTCTTTAGGTTGCTCTGTAGAATAAACAACTTTTAATTTCTTTATTTTTTTATCTTTTAATTCTTTTCTCATAACTCTTGCTAATGGGCATATTGTTGTTTTATGTATGTCTGTGACTTCTATCTTCGTAGGATCTAATTTATTACCCATACCCATAGAACTTATTATATCTAAACCTTTATTTTTACAAGTTTCTATTAAGTGTATCTTAGATGTTACCATATCTATTGCATCAACTACATAGTCGTAGTTTTCGCATAAGATGCTTTCACTTGTATCTTTATTATATACTTCCTTTATTGCTTTTATATTTATATTAGGATTAATATCCAATATTCTATCTTTCATAACTTCAACTTTGTATTTTCCAACAGTTGAATGTAGTGCTGGTAATTGTCTATTAATATTAGTTATATCCACATCATCAAAGTCAACTATAGTTAAGTTTCCTACTCCAGCTCTTGCTATAGCTTCTGCTGCAAAACTACCTACACCTCCAACTCCAAATACTATTACATTAGAATTTTTAAGTTTATTTATACCTTCATCACCTATTATTAAACCAGTTCTTGTCGTGAAGTTTTTTTCCATTATCATCGCTCCTAAAATTATATTTAACTATATTTTATATTTTTATATAAGTATTATATCATTATATGTAAAAAAGAACTCATTTGAGTTCTTTTAATTGGCGGGAATGCGTGGGAATCGAACCCACCTAAGAAGCTATTAACTCCTCATACTAGTTTTGAAGACTAGAGGACACACCAGCACCCATCCATTCCCATATATAATCTTATTTTTTATATATGATATCATATATGTTTTCCAAATTCAACTATTTTATAAATAAAAGGGCTAATCTCCATTTAGAGAAAGCCCTTTTATCTATCCAATTATACAAATATCTATTGTTTTTCTTCCCCAGTTTTTTACTGATTCTTCATCATTCATATATATATCTATTTTATTACCTTTTATTGCACTTCCACAATCTTCAGCTATAAATATTTTATCAAATTGAGGTATATAAACCTTTGTTCCATAAGGTATAATACTAGGATCTACTGCTATAGTTCCCCATTTAGGTTTTGTTCCTGTAGATGTTATAGAGTGACCCGTATAAGCTGTTGCAACAACAGAAATATTTTTCCTATTTGAATTAGAAGTTGATAAATTAACCTTTGATTTATTGTTACTATAAGAAGTTTTTTCAACTTTAATACTTTTATCTTTCGATGAAGTAACTTGAGGTTCTACCTTAGTTCCTTTTTTTATAACCTTATCTATAGGATTTGTTACAATAACTTCCTCTATAAATTTCTTTTCTACTTGTTTACCATTATGATAAGTAACCTTATATAACAGTTCATTATTTCCTGACTGCCCTTCTACTTCAACTTTAGTATCACCTTTTAGTAAATTTTTATCTTCTACAACTTTAACCTCAAAAGGAACTTCCTTGTCTTCCTTTATTGTCTTTTCTGTAACATCTATAATCTCTATTTTGTCTCCACTTGAAATTTTTTGATTTAAAGGCATACTTATTATGTCATTTTCGTCATAATTAATATTTTGTTCCGTTAATACATCTTTAACATTAGACTTTAAAGTTGATATTTCCATTTCTTTTCCTTTAACTACTAACGTTATATTTTTATTTGCTAAGGTATAACCTCCTGATAATAATCCTACGGATAATACGGTGGCTATTGCCGAGACTTTTAATATTTTATTATTTTTTATAATCATACTATTCTCCTTCTCTAATCTATTTATATATTAATTCGCTGTTTTTTATGTTATGTACGAATTGTAACTTTTTTGATACCTTTTGTCAACTTGACAAAATATCAATTATATGCTTACTAAGTATTTAACTACTTTTCATTTATATTCTTATATAATATAATTTATTAGTTTAAATATAAAATAAATATAAAAAGCATAGCTTAAGCTATGCTTTTTATATTTATTTTATATTTTTAATTTGCCAGTCAATAGGATTTTTATCTAATTCTATTAATATTTTATTTATTTTAGAGAAATGGTTACAACCAAAAAATCCTCTCCTAGCAGATAATGGACTTGGATGAGGGGCTTCTAAAATATAATGTCTACTAGTATCTATAAGTTCTATTTTTTTTCTTGCATTTGCTCCCCATAAAACAAATATTACAGGGTCTTTTCTATTATTCAATAATTCTATAATCCTGTCAGTAAAAACTTCCCATCCTATTCCTTTATGAGAATTAGCTTCATGAGCCCTTACAGTTAATGCAGTATTAAGAAGTAGCACTCCTTGTTTAGCCCAAGGTATTAGATATCCATTATTAGGTATAAAACATCCAATATCACTTTCTAATTCTTTATATATATTTAATAGTGATGGCGGTATAGCTACATTAGGTTGTACTGAAAATGCCAATCCATGAGCTTGATTTTCTCCATGATATGGATCTTGTCCTAAGATTAATACTTTTGTATCTTTGTAAGATGTAAGCTTTAAGGCTTCAAATATATTATTCATATTAGGATATATTGTTTTAGTCTTATATTCTTCTTTTAGAAATTCCCTTAAACTTAAGTAATATGGCTTTTCAAATTCATCAGATAAAATCTCATCCCAATCATTACCCAACTTAACCATAATAGCACCTTCCTTTTAGTTATTATATAAAGTTCTTTTATTATCATCTCTTTTTGTTATTTTATTTCTATCAAAGTTTTCTAGTATTATCATACAATTTTTTCTACTTGAATTTAACATATCTCTATATTGACCTAACGTTATCTCACCAAATTCTTCTAAGTATTTTATCAAATCACCTTTTATTTTTTCATAAGCTTCTTTATCCATTATATATGTATCATCTAATTTTTCTATATCTTTTCCTATCATATACTCTACAACTTCTTCATAGTAGTTATTTTCACATATATCTTTTATATTTAATATAGTTAATATTTCAGATACCTTTAGTTTCTTTCGTATATTATCTTTTATTTCTTTTTGCTTATCATTTAATTTTACTTTAAAATCATAAAGTGATACTAAATTTTCATTCATCTTTATAATTTTTTCATTTTGTAATTTATCAAGTATTATATCCATTTCCTTCGCTTTAAACTTTATTTCAATCTTAGATCTTAATTCTTCTTTTAATATACCACTTCTAAGTCTATACTTTTTATGGTATATATTTAAAATCTCTATTGTTGACTTTTTTAAATTTTCATATTTACTTATATGTACATATATATTATTTATGTTTACAACTTTGTTTTCTTTTATTAACTTATCTATAGCATTTATAATAAGCTTTTCATTTTCTCCAGTATAACTCATTATATCTTTTAAAGTTTTATACGACTTTAAATCATTTTTAAGATATTCATTTATTATATCTTCAAGCTCTCCTTTTTCTTTTATTTTAAGAGAGCTTATAACATCCTCATCAAACTTTTTGTGTTTATTAGGTTTCGTATCTATAATAATTCCACCACCTATAGTTTCAAGCGGTGAAAAGTTTCTAAGTACAAAACTATCTAATTTTTTAGCTACTATACTCTCTTCTAACCTAAGTTGTGCATAACAGTTTTCTCCAGATTTAATAATCTCTTTATCTAATGGAACCACTCTACATAATATCTCTCTAGTTCCATGATAAAGTCTTAATCTATCCCAATGTTTTAATTTTTTATTAGTATGATTAACTAAAGATAATTTAACATCTAGCATCATAGATTCTTCTAATGAATTTGGTGTAGCTAAAACGTCTCCTCTTTTTAATTCTTCAACTTTTATATTAGATATATTTATAGCTGTTCTTTGACCTGCATATGCAGTTTCAACACTTTGTCCATGAACTTGTATACTTCTTATCTTTGTTTTTAAGTTATTAGGATAAATAACTAAATCATCATCTATGCTTATTTTTCCTTCTAGTAATGTTCCTGTAACAACTGTACCAAATCCTTTTACAGAAAATACTCTATCTATATTAAGTCTAGCTGGTGAGTTTTCATTTTTATCATCTATATCATTACTCATATCATCTATTTTTTTTACAAGATTATTTATTCCATTTCTTGATATTGAGTCTACTTCTACAATTTCTGCCTTATCTAAGAAAGTACCTTTAGTTTTTTCTCTGATATCCTCCTTAACAAGTTCTATAAACTCATTATCAACCACATCACATTTTGTAAGTACTATAATTCCTTTTTTTACATTTAAAAAAGATAATATATCTAAATGCTCAATAGTCTGTGGCATAACACCTTCATCACTAGCTACTACAAATAGTACAATATCTATTCCAGCTGCTCCTGCTAACATATTTTTTATAAACTTTTCATGACCTGGTACATCAACTATACCTGCCCTTTTATTGCTCGGTAAATCAAAATATGTAAATCCAAGATTTATAGATATACCCCTTCTTTTCTCTTCTTCTAGGGTATCTGTCTCTCTTCCTGTAAGAGCTTTTATTAACGTTGTCTTTCCATGGTCTATATGACCTGCTGTTCCTATTATTACATTTTTCATATAATTCTCCCTAGTTAAAGTTATTAATTTAAAACTCTTTTTAATTCTTTAGCTATAATTTCAAATTCTTCTTCAAATATAGTTCTTACATCTAATATATATTTGTTATCATATATTCTTGCTATTATATGCGAATCACTTAACCTCAATTTCTTTTCTAAAGATGATACACTCATATTTTTAGGTGTTATAGATACTACTTTTGTTTTTATTGTTTCTAATGGCATAGATCCTCCACCTACTTGAGATAATCCATCCTCTATAAAAATATTAGCATCTATATTTTGCTCAATTATTTTATCATACAAACACTTCGCTTTTTTCTCTAATTCTGATATCTTATAAGTTAACATTCTAAGAGTTGGTATTTCTTTTATTGCTTTTGATTCATCTAAATACATTCTAAGAGTAGCTTCAAGTGCACAAATAGTAAGTTTATCAACTCTTAAAGCTCTTGTAAGCTGATTTTTTTTCATTTTATCTAT
>CAJFPU010000030.1 GCA_904418825.1 uncultured Romboutsia sp.
GATGAATTATCATATTAAGTGCAACACCTAAAAGTTGATAAAAAAATAGATCATAAGTTTATGTTCATGTTACAGTAATAATAACCACAAAATCACTTTACATGAAAGGACATAAAATTATGAACTACAAACATATTACCATAAATGAAAGATGCTGTATAGCTAATTTTTTGGACTTAGGATGGAGTCTAAGAAAAATTGCAAAACATTTAAATCGAAATGTATCTACTATTTCAAGAGAAGTTAAGAGAAATTCCACTAATGGTAAATATCTAGCACATATAGCATGTGAGAATTATACTAAAAATAGAAAAAACTGCGGAGCAAAAGGAAAGTCAGATAACTTTGCATTAATTAAATATATAGAAGATGGATTAGAGAAAACTTGGTCACCAGAGCAAATAGCCGGTAGGCTACGCCTAGATTACCATGATGATAAATCTATGAAAATAGGTTTTAAAACAATATATAGGTGGATCTATCAAGATATTATTTCAAAAGGAAATGTGAAAAGATTAAGAAGAAAAGGAAAATCCCTAAAGCCTAAAGAGACTAGAGGTAAATTTAATATAGGCAAAAGTATTAAAGATAGGCCAAAAGAAGTTCGAAAAAGAGAAACTATAGGGCATTGGGAACTAGATACTGTTGTATCTAGCAGAGGAAAATCAAAAGCTTGTCTTTCAACTTTTGTCGAGAGGAAAAGTAGGTTTTTAATAGCTCAAGTTATGGAAAATAGGAAATCTTCAACATTTAACTTCCATTGCTTTGCTGCTTTTAAAGATATTCCAATTAATTTAATTAAAACATTTACAGTTGATAGAGGTAAAGAGTTTGCAGGGTATGTAGATATTGAAAATACTCTAAATATAGATGTCTACTTTGCAGATGCGTATGCTTCTTGGCAAAGAGGTACAAATGAAAATACAAATGGATTATTAAGAGAGTTTTATCCTAAAAGGTTTGATTTTTCTTCTATAAGTCAGAAAGAGCTTGATGCTATTGTTACTGTAATAAATAATAGACCCCGCAAGTGTCTCGGATATAAAACACCTGCAGAGGTCTTTAATGCAACATAAATATAAAGTGTTGCACTTGTATTGACAATCTATCGTTTTAATATATGATCTATTTTATTTACATTTATTATAAACTCAGGTATTCCAGCAGCATATGGAGCTATTTCATATAAATCAAAATATAATACTAAATTATCATCTTGTATATAAAATTTTTGCTTATCCCCTATACTTTTAAATTCATAAATTCCTTTATTTTGTTTATCTGATTTTATCAATTCTTCTATTTGCATTCTTATTTCTTCATTTATAACAGTCTTATAATCTATATTTTCTTTAAATAAATTTTCTAATATTAAAAATTCTCCTGTTCTCATATCTATATTATATGCTATATTCTCATAATATCCATGAGCTCCACCAGCATACTTGTAATATTTCGTTAATATACTTAATATATTATTGCTATTCTTCTTTATATCAAAATCAACATTAGCTACAAATTTATTCTCTATTTCCGGAAGATTATCATTATATTCTTTTGCTTGTTTTTGTGCTTCATTAAAAAACTTCATTATATTATTTGTTATTTCTTCATTTATATTTTTTGATATTTCTTTATTATTAACCATTATTATAGGAATATTAATAATACTATTCATATATTTATTATTTTTAGTTATAGTTTGAGTATCTACATTAGCAATTATATTACTAGTTTGCATCATTTTTATTTTATTTTTAAATATATTAAATGGAACTTTAAATTCATATTCTACAGATTCTTCACTTGATTTATAAGGATTAAAATAGATGTTTATACCTTCATCTATTATTTCATAATTTGTATTTTTATCAATTTTTATATTATTTTTATTAATATTTAATTTATTCTTTTTTATATACTCTATTATATAATCATGGATTATATCTTCATAATCTTCATTATCCTTTAATAAATTATTTAAGAAAATTCTTTGACCTGTATTTAAATCAAATACATAACTATATTTTTCTTGATTAAATTTATTATTCTTAAATTTTATGTCTTTATATATTACAATATTTAATAAATTTTTATTTTCAAAAACTATATGATAATTTATATTTACATTAGATTTACAATCACTTTTGCAGATTTGAGATTTCTGTCTTTCATAATTTATTGAATCATTTATATTTCTTCGTATATAAGAATTTATATACCTTTCAACCTCTTCGTTTGAATAATGTATCTCTGGCATTTTTGCATTTATTACTAAATTTTTTTCATCGATTTTAATTTTTTCTTCTGTTACTTTTATCATTTTTAATCCTTTATATAAATTTGTTTGTAATCCATCCTTTATATTAGATATATCAAATTTTATAAATATTGCAATCATTATTATTGCTAATAATATGTACTTATATTTTAAGAAGTTTTTTAGTCCTTTCATATTTTGATTTTCCTCCTAAATATAATTCTTTTTATTATATTTAGATTTTTTGTATTTTTTATCCCTATAAAAATATTTTATTATCAACTTTTTTAATTTAAATTTCTATAAAAATAAAAAACTTAAGAAAATAAATCCTTAAGTTTTTTATTTTTATTATTTTTTTATAATTTTAACTATAGTTTCAACATGTGGAGTATTTGGGAACATATCCATACATTTTACTTTTTCTAATTCATATCCATACTTTTTAAATTCAACTAAATCAAGAACTAGAGTCTTTGGATTACAAGATATATATATTATTTCCTTCGCTCCAAAGTTAGATATATCTCTTACTGCATCTTTGTGTACTCCTGGTCTTGGTGGATCTACTATTATTAAATCTGGCTTATCTTTTAAATTTTTAACAGTCTTTGCTACATCACCTGCAATAAATTCACAGTTAGTTAATCCATTTAATTTAGCATTTTCATTTGCAGCCACTACAGCTTCTTCTATTATTTCTATTCCATAAACTTTCTTTGCGGCCTTAGCCATAACTTGACCTATAGTTCCAGTTCCACTATATAAATCAAATACTACTTTGTCATTATGATCTCCTACAAACTCTCTAGCTATAGTATATAATTCTTCTGCACCTTTAGTATTCGTTTGGAAGAATGAGAATGGAGAAACTTTAAATCTTAATCCTAGTACTTCTTCATGTATATAATCTCTTCCATGTAATACTCTTAATTCATCACAATTTACAGCATCTGCTAATCCATCATTTATAGTGTGTAATATACTTACTAATTGTGCTTCTGTATCTAGTTCTAATAACATATCTTTATATTCATTCATATTAAAATCTTCTTGAGATGATGTTACTATATTTACCATAAGCTCATTAGTATTTATACCTTTTCTAACTACAAGGTTTCTTAAATATCCTTTATGACTTACAGTTCTATAGTAAGGAAGTTGTTTTTCATTAAAGAATTCTACTGTTGAAGTTAATACTTTTATAAAATCTTGATCAACTAAAAAACATCCATCAACTGTCATTATATCTATATGTCTTCCTTTTTTATGAAGACCTAATGTTAATGGACCACCTTTCATTTCATCTCCAAAAGTATATTCCATTTTATTTCTGTATAATTTATTTTGAGGACTTCCTTGTATTCCTAAGAATTTAAATCCAAATAAATCTTGTTGTAAGAATAAATCCATAACTTGTCTTTCTTTAATTTCTAATTGTTTTTCATAAGGTACAGATAATATTGTACATCCTCCACATTCATTAAAATGCTTACAAGGAGTTTCAGTTTCTATTGGTGAATTTTCTAATAACTCTAACATCTTAACATCTGCTTTTCCACTTTTCGTTCTCTTTACAGCAGCCTTAACTCTTTGACCAGTTATTCCACCTTTCATGTGTATATCTCTGTTTCCGTATCTACTTACAGATGTTCCACCGAACTCCATTTTGTCTACTTCAAATTCTATAACGTCTCTTCTTTTCACTAATTTTACCTCCGCTCAACTTTATTTAATTAAATTATCTTTCTTCTATTAATTTAACTTCTTCTTCTGTTAATTCTCTGTAAGCTCCTAACTCTAAGCTTTCATCCAATTTTAATTTACCCATGGAAATTCTTTTTAAGTATACTACTTTTTTGCCTACACTCTCAAACATTCTTTTTACTTGGTGGAATTTACCTTCATGAATTGTAAGCTCTATTTCTGATATATCATCACTTTTTAATATTTTTAATTGTGATGGCATAGTCTCATATCCATCATCTAGAATCACACCTTTTTCAAATGCAAATATATCTTCTTCCGTTACTCTTCCTTGTATTTTTGCATAATAAGTCTTAGGTACGTGCTTTTTAGGAGATAACACCCTATGAGAAAGCTGTCCATCATTAGTAAGTACTAGTAAGCCTTCTGTATCTTTATCTAATCTTCCTACTGGAAACGGTTCAAATACTAAATATGATGGATCTATTAAATCTAGTACTATAGGATCATGTTTATCAAATGTAGCTGATATGTATCCATCTGGTTTATTTAACATTATATATACAAATTCTCTATATACTATTTTTTCTCC
Organism: uncultured Romboutsia sp.; assembly: GCA_904418825.1. Lineage (GTDB taxonomy): Bacteria > Bacillota > Clostridia > Peptostreptococcales > Peptostreptococcaceae > Romboutsia. The sequence continues at coordinate 4,560 of CAJFPU010000030.1, forward strand.
ATTAAATTTTACTTCATCATTTTCAGGATCAACTTGTACACCTGGATTATTTATAACTTTTCCATTTACAGATATTAATCCTTGTTTACAATATTTTTTTAATTCCGCTCTACTAGCTACTCCTACATTAGAAAGTAACTTATCTACACGCATTTTTTTTCCCATTAAAAATGTTCTCCATTCTCATAGTATTTTTCTTTTTCAAAAACTGTAAATGCTAAATCCATACTTTCTATATTTAAATTTTCTCTTATATTATCTGTTATTATTTTCGCAACCATATCTTGTATTTCTTGACCTCTATCAAACCAAGCTACTTCTACAAAAGGATATACATCTGCTATTTTACCATTTCTTATAGCTACAGATTTTATACATTCTATTTCAAAGTAGTCTCTTGGACATTTTACTGCATCCACTAATTCATCTATCATTTTTTCACTTATTTCACATATTTGATTTTCATTTATTCCTCTTATTTTTATTTGTGGCATAATATATTTCCTTTCTATATAAAAATTTATCATTCATTCTTATTTAAGTATTATTATACTTTTAATTTCAAGTTATTACAATTTACTATGTACTTTTTTTCCATAAACGTTATAATATTAATTGATGGGTAAATTTTAGAATTTAGTAAGTAGTAAAATCAAATCAAAATTATAAAAAATTTCAAAATGACTTAATTAGGGAGGTTTTAACTATGTTAGTTTCTGCAAAAGAAATGTTAAATAAAGCTAGGGAAGGTAAATATGCTGTAGGTCAATTCAATATAAATAACTTAGAATGGACTAAAGCTGTTTTATTAACTGCACAAGAAAACAATTCACCTGTTATATTAGGTGTTTCTGAAGGTGCTGGTAAATATATGGGGGGATATAAAACTATAGTTGGTATGGTTAATGGAATGCTAGAAGAATTAAATATAACTGTTCCAGTTGCATTACACTTAGACCACGGTAGTTATGAAGGAGCTTTAAAAGTAATAGAAGCAGGATTCTCTTCTGTTATGTTTGATGGTTCTCATTACTCTATAGAAGAAAATATAGCTAAAACTAAAGAAATAGTTGAAATAGCACATGCTAAAGGAATATCTGTAGAAGCAGAAGTTGGTTCTATAGGTGGAGAAGAAGATGGTGTTGTTGGTACTGGTGAAGTTGCAGATACAGCTGAATGTAAATTAATATCTGATTTAGGTGTTGATATGTTAGCTGCTGGTATAGGTAATATACATGGAAAATATCCTGAAAATTGGGCAGGATTAAACTTTGATGCTTTAGAAGCTATAAATAATGCTACAGGGGATATGCCATTAGTTTTACATGGTGGTACAGGTATACCTGCTGAAATGATACAAAAAGCTATATCTTTAGGTGTATCTAAGATAAATGTTAATACTGAATGTCAATTAGCATTTGCTGCTGCTACTCGTAAATACATAGAAGAAGGAAAAGACTTACAAGGTAAAGGATTTGATCCTCGTAAAGTTTTAGCTCCAGGATTTGAAGCTATAAAAGCTACTGTTAAAGAAAAAATGGAATTATTCGGATCTATAAATAAAGCTTAATATTATAGAGTAATTCTTTCTTTATAAATTTTAAATTTACATTAACGATAAACAAAAAAGTATAATCAAATGATTAATCATTAGATTATACTTTTTTATTTATTAACTATAAAATTTTGATGCTCCTGCTAACTGTCTTTTACCTAATAATTTAGATAAATTACTAAGAGATGCTATTTTTACATCCTTAAAACTTACAAGAAATACAAATTTAAAATCTGTAAATGTTTCATCAATATTATATACATCAAAGTAACATCTTACATTATCTAATAAATACCTATCTTGTATCTCCTCTTCAAGTTCATCCGTAGCATCTTTCAAGTATGCTCTTACATCTTCAAATAAAACATCAAAATAAGAATCGTCTACATCTTTACCTATTTCTTCTTTTATTTCATTTATGTCTTCTATATTAAATACTTCTCTAGATAATTGACAATCATATACCATTATATTTTCTTGTTTTATTGTTTCTGATATATCTTGTATATACTCAAAATCAGGACGCAATCTTAAAATATCTTTAACATCTTTGCTATTTATTTTAATTTTTCCTTTTTTATTTTCTAAATTTATTTCTATCACTCGATTGCCTCCCACTAATACCAAAAATAATGCTAATTAAAATTTTGTATAAATCCTTCTATATCTATCCAATTATTAACTCTTGTTATATTTTCATGCTCTATTTCTTTATTATAGTTAGTATCTATTAATAATACCTTCATACCTTCATTTGCAAGTTGCATTGCATTTGATGGATTATCTTCTATAAAGATATGACAATCTAATTCTTTCGCTTTCTGTATTTTATAATCACTACCTAATAAGTATACATCTATCTCATTAAATCCATTTGCATTTAACCAATCTTTAGTTATATCTGTTAATTTAGCATCTCTAGCTGTTACGAAATATAGATTATGATTTTTCTTTAGATTATCTATAATATCTTTAGCTTTATCAATTACCTTTGCTTCACTATATGAATGCATATATTTTTCATGAAATTCACTTATCATAGTATTCATATCTACACCATATAAAACTTCCCAATCATGAGTATTACATTCTTCTTCTGTTATACTTTTATTATATAATTCATTTAAATATGGAATAAAATGATATGGACTAGTTATAGTACCATCTATATCTATACATATATTTAATTTAATCATGTTTTATCCTCCCTAATACCCATAGTCTTGTTGATTTAACACATTATATCATATGTTAAATTATAAATCAAAAATTTACTTTCATTATTATTATATTAAAATATATTTAAATTTTAATTTATAAGTTTCATTATATATAATTTATATTTATTATATAAAAAATGTATACTTAATATATTGATATAATACCAAGTATACATTTATATTATTATTTATCTATAATTTTATTTAAATCTAATAATCTCTCTTTAAAATTATCCATATAATTATCTGATAAATTAAGATACTCTGTTATCTTACCTATATATTTAGGATTTTTAGTATCTACAAGAGTAATTGCTGATTCCATCGCTTTCTCTCTTAATTCATATGCTGTTTTCACATCATTTTTAGCAGAATTTAAAATTTTAGTATAATCATCATTTGATAATTGTGGTATATCCATAGTTTTATATATTGATATAACTTCTCTACACATATCTAATGCATATTCTAAATCATCTTTTACTTTATTTAAGTTTTTTAGATTTTCAGCTACATTTTTAGTATAAGGGATGCATTCTCTCATAGGTATAAGTGCTTTAAGCTCTATCTCATAAATTTCTTTCTTAAATTCATAAATAATTTCTTTATCATTTTTTTCAGAATTATAATTTGCTACTTCTTTATTTTCTTGTTTATCTTCTTCTAAAATTATATTATAATTATCATTTTTATTATTTGCTTTGGCTTTTTCTTTTGATGTTTCTAAAGTATCTTTATCATCATTTTCATTTATATATTTTTCTTCAATATATTCTTTATCAAAAGAATAATTTTGATAATACATTGCTTGCTTTATTTTATTTAATCCACTCATATATATATTAGTTATGACTATTGTAGTGACTAATATAATATACATACTGGCATATATAAATGATCTCTTTTTATTATTATAATTCTTAAATAATACTATCAAAGGTATAAAATATAAAAATAAGAATACTATTATCCATCTCATATATTCAAGTCTCCTTTTTTATTAGGTCACTCTTCCTAATTTTTGTATTTTAACATTTTATTTGATAGTATTTACAAATTATTGATTTATTAATCCATTATTTTAATTAAATTAAAATCTGTATAGTCACAAGAAGCTAATATATACTCTACTCCATTTCGAATACCTTTTAATCCCATTTTAAATGATTCTTTTCCATGTAAATGCCCATATATTACTTTATCTACATTATATTCTTCATATAGATTAGTAAATAAAGATTCTTCTAATTTATCATTTGTAGGAGGATAATGAGTTATAACTATAAACTTAGAATATCCATTTTTCTTTGCAGCTTGAAGTGATAATCTAATTCTATTCTCTTCTCTTTTATAGATTTTTTCATCATTATCATCAAATTTAAAATCATTAGGGCTAATCCACCCTCTACCACCACATATAGCATACTCTCCATACTCATAGAAGTTTGTTTGTAGAAAATTCATATTATCATATAATTTATTTAAATTTGTTACAGTTGTCCACCAATAATCATGGTTTCCTTTTATAAAAATTTTATTTCCTGGAAGATTACTTATAATATCTAAATCTGGCTTAGCTTCATTTAGATTAATTCCCCACGAAGTATCTCCTAAAACTAAAACTACATCTTCATCTTTAACGTTATTCTTCCAACTGTTAATTATTTTCTCTTCATGTTTATACCATTTATCTCCAAATATATTCATTGGTTTTTGTACAGATGTTGAAAAATGTAAATCACCTATTGCATATAAACTCATATTATCTATCCTTTCTAATACTGCATTCAAAATTATGTAATTATCTATCTTTAATATTTCCAAAAAAGACAGTTATCCTACAATGGATAACTGCCTAATCCTCAACTTTTTTATTTTTATATTTTTGTAATAATAAATCTATTTCTCTTTTTAATTGTAGTATTTCAGTTATATCTCTTTCACTATCTATTTTATCTAATCTTCTTTGATATTTTATAGCCTTATGCGTTTCACCTACATTATATAATTCTTGAATTTTATCTAAAACATCTCTTAGTGTAACAGATTTTACTTGATACATAACTTGAGCTTTCATTATATCTTCTCTTATTTCACTCATTTCTTGATCTAATAAGAATGCTGCATCTGCCGCTCTTCTCAATCTCACAGCTAATGTTTCTGGAATATAGTGCTCATACTTATACTTTAAAGAATGTTCTATAGTTGCCCAAAAGTTCATAGCAAGCGTTCTTATCTGTATTTCACATAAAATTTCTTTAGACCCTGCTATTGAGTTTATAGGATATCTTATTATTATATGATAACTTCTATATCCACTGTCTTTAAAGTTTTTTATATAGTCTTTTTCATAAACTATAGTCATATCACTTCTAGATTTAATTAGATTAACAATATTATATATGTCTTCAACAAACTGACACATAATTCTTATACCAGCTATATCTTCCATTTCAGCTTCAATATCTTGTATATTTAATCTTTTAGCTTTTGATACAATCGATGCTATTTTTTTAGTTCTTCCTGTTACAAATTCTATAGGAGAATATTCTCCTTTTGTTAAAAATTCTTTTCTTATATTTTTAAATTTTACTTTTAGCTCTTCAACCGCATTATTATAAGGCGCTAATACTTCATCCCATTTTTCGTATTCCATATCATCCACCCTTTATCTCATTTTTCCATACACATCTATTTTAACATAATTTACTTGTTTTTGGTATAATAAAGCAACTGTCCATCATCTAATATATATTCAATTTCACCTAAATCTATTAAATAACTTATTAAAGAAATCAAGGATGATTTAAAAAAATGATACTCTTTGTAGCCATAACTTAAATTATTATTTACTATTATATTTTTTAATACATTTTCTACAGTGTTAGGTTTATTTAAATAGGATCTCACCTGATTTATATATTTCTCTATAGATCTTTTATGTTTATCTATTATCTTATAACTTTCATCCTTTGATATAAACTTTTTACTATGGGCTATTACTAAATATTCAAAATCTATATCTTTTATTTTCTCTAATGATTTTATTTGATACTCTATATCAAATAAAAATAGAAAATCATACTTTGAAAGCATATTTTCTCCTACTAATAAGTCTCCTACAAATAATACCTTATCATCTGTTAAAATGCCTATACTTCCAGGAGTATGCCCCTTAAAATCAAATATTTCAAACTGTTTGTTATTTATATTTAATATTCCTTCAGTTATAACAGTATCTATACTTATTTCTTTTGATAACCTACACTTAAGTTTATTATCCATAAATGTATTACTTTTTCCACCCATTATATATTTAGGAAATAAATCTAATTTTTCTATATATAATTTAGCTTCTTCTGAAGATAATATCTGTACATCTTTATAATACTCTTTAAACTGACTACAAGCTCCAAAATGATCATTATGCTCATGAGTATTTATTATATATTTTAACTCTATATTTCTTTCATCTAACATTTTGATTATTTTATTTGGTCTTGCTCCACTTAATCCTGGGTCTATAATCAATGCTGAATTATCATTAAATAAATATAATCCAGTATTAGTTCCTCCTCTTATATAAAACGTATTACCACTTATATTTATTAGGTTCATTCAATCACCTTTTTACAATAATATTCTTTTTAATCTATTTATAGTTCTATTTCTTATTTCATAATCTTTTGATACTCTTATTTTTATATTATAAGAAATTTTTTCATTTAACAGAGCATCTATAAAATACTCAACAATACCCCTATCTTTAAAATCTATATCTATAATTCCTTTAGCGTATATATTTGAATCTAATGTCATTAATTTATCTGCAAACTCTAATCTTTGACTTTTTGATAAATATTTATATTCTGGTACAAAGCTTTCGCAATAATTTATTTTATAATTTACTACCTTATCACTAATATCAAACCCATATTTTGATTTTATTAAATCTCTATATTCTATATTCCTTTTAGTAACATTAGCTAAATTTTTATTATAATCTTCCTTTTTCCAATGTCCAAATAACCTACAATTTAAAGGTCTTACTTCATATATCATACATCTATTATATTCATCTTTAAATGGACATGGATTTTTCTCTATATATTCTAAGAAATAATAATCTATAATTTTATCTAAACATATATTCTTTAGCTCTGGTTTATCCTGTAAAAATTTATATATATTTATAAATTCAATTAAATTTATACCAACAGACTCCATACAACAATTACCGCATCCACTACAATCTCCACTTGGTAATTCTTTATAAATATTATTCAATCTATCAAATAGTTTATTTTCATTTGCATAATTTATACAATTTACTATATGATTCTTTTTTATACTAGTCATTATTATTACTCCTTGTTATAATTATTAAGTTAATACAAACAATTATTATAACATATATATTTAGAATATTTATAGGAGGTATTTCATGAATAGATATACAAAAATAATAAATATGATGGAAAGTTATTATACTAAAGATTACGAAAAAACAAAAAAGAATATAACTAAAGTTAGAGAAGTTAGAGAAGAAACAGTTAGGAAATTTTTCTTACAAGGAGATTGTGAAGTTCTTGTAGTATTCGAAGAAACAGGTAGAGAAATTCTTATCGATGATTTTTCATCTGATGAAGATATAAGAAAATACCTTGGGCCTAAATTTATAAATAAAAAAAGATAATCTTTTTTTGAATTACTGTATAAATTTAGATTTTGAGTTAATAATATTAATGTAAAATTAAATATTTAACTCAATCTCCCCCAATTTTGAGCCTCTGTTTCCCCCAAATAGAGGCTCTTTTTATATTAATTTTTAAATATATAACACTATTTTTAATGTAATTAAAAGAGGTGATTTCATGATAAATATAGGAAAACTATGCTTAAATACAGACTTTGATTATAGAATCATAAGAGAAGAAGATAATGATATTGATTTATTTATAGATATAAACTATCGTAGCTTAGACATTGATACTTGTGAAGATAGTTTCTTTAACTCTAGAGTTCAATTTCCTTATGTTCGATCATTGATACTTAGAATAAATAAAGAAAGTAATGTTATGACTGTTCATCTTATGAGAGATATAGATTTATTTTCTGCTTTTGCCAACTTTGAAATTAATTATGATAATTGTATAATAAATATAAAAAATGATTTTGAAAAAGTCAGAATGTTTAAATCTTAATTTTTAATATATTAATAAAAAATTCGCTTCGCTCATGTCGCCAACGACTTTGTACGTTGCTCAAAATATTTTTTATTCTCAAAGCCAATGTATTTATATAACTATATTTGTAGATAAGCTTACAAATATAGTTATATAATTTCCTTAAAAGCGTAAAAAAATAAGGGTGCTTTAATATGCTCCCTTATTTTTTCTTAGTATATTATGTATAATCTAATTATATATATTAGATTATTTTATTTTTAATAGCTTTATGCGTTTTGTTTAGCTACTTTTTTTTCTTCTTTTTTTACTGAAGACTTAGCTTTATATATATTTTTATATATTTGAACTAATTCAGTTACTAATGGTAATCTTGGATTAGCTCCCGTACATTGGTCATCAAATGCATCTAAAGCTAGTCTCTCTATAGCTGCAAAATAAGTTTCTTCTTCTATACCACATGCTTGTATAGTCATTGGCATATTTAATTCTTTCATTAAGTTTCTTACAGCTTCAATTAAACTCTTAACACCTTCTTCTGTAGTATTAGCTTTTAATCCTAAAGCTTTTGCTATTTCTGCATATTTCTTATCTGCTACGAATGACTTATATTTCGGGAATGCAGAGAACTTACTTGGCATAGTTGCATTATATTCTATTACGTGTGGTAATAATATTGCATTAGCTCTACCATGAGGTATATGGAATTCTGAACCTAACTTATGAGCTAAAGAATGGTTAACACCTAAGAATGCATTTGCAAACGCCATACCTGCTATACAAGAAGCATTATGCATTTTCTCTCTTGCTTCTTTACCTTCTGCTGTATTAGCCCCTTTATATGATTTTGGTAAATATTCAAATACCATTTGTATAGCCTTCATAGCTAAAGCATCTGTATAGTCAGTTGCCATTATAGAAACATATGCTTCTATAGCATGAGTTAATACATCTAATCCTGTATCTGCAGTAACAGCTGCTGGTACAGACATTACAAATGTAGGGTCTATTATAGCTACATCTGGAGTTAACTCATAATCAGCTAAAGGATATTTTATATTATTCACTTTATCAGTTATAACTGCAAAAGATGTAACTTCTGATCCTGTTCCTGAAGTAGTTGGTATAGCTACCATCTTAGCCTGTCTTCCTAATTTAGGGAATTTATATATTCTCTTTCTTATATCCATAAATTTAAGTCTTAAATCATCGAAATCTGCTTCTTGGTTTTCATAGAATAACCACATACCTTTAGCAGCATCCATTGCAGATCCTCCACCTAAAGCTATTATAGTATCTGGCTTGAATTTTCTCATAGCTTCAGCACCATTTAATACTGTATCTACAGATGGATCTGGCTCTACATCAGCAAATACATCTATCATAACTGGATTTCTTCTTTTTCTTAAGTGATACTCTAATTTTTCAACATATCCTAATTGAACCATCATTCTATCAGTAACTATCATTACTCTTTCAACTTCAGGTAATTTTTCTAAATATTGAACTGAACCAGCTTCATGGTATATTCTTTCAGGTACTTTGAACCATTGCATATTTACTCTCCTCTTAGTAACCTTTTTAACATTTATTAAGTTTACTGCAGATACATTGTCTGTAGTAGAGTTATTACCCATAGATCCACATCCTAAAGTTAATGATGGTGTATTAACATTGTATATATCACCTATAGCTCCATGAGTAGAAGGTGCATTTACTAATAATCTTCCTGTTCTTACTCTTTGGCTAAATTCTAATATTATATCATCATTGTTTGAATGTATAACAGCTGAATGTCCTAATCCTCCAAATTCAGTCATATCTACACATCTTTGTATTCCTTCTTTAGCATCTTTTACTTTTATACATGCAAGTACTGGACTTAATTTTTCTTTAGATAATGGATAATCCATTCCTACTCCACCTATTTCTGCTACTAACATTTTAGCATCTTTAGGAACCTCAAAACCTGCCATTTGAGCTATTTTATATGGCGTTTGACCAACTATATCTGGGTTTAAAGATTTTGTTTCTGGATTTATTACTGTTTTTTCTAGTAATTCTTTTTCTTCTCCAGTAACAAAATAACAATTATATGCTTTCATTAATCCAACTACTTCATCATATATGCTTTCTTCTACTATAACAGCTTGTTCTGATGCACATATCATTCCGTTATCGAAAGTTTTAGATAATATTAAATCATTAACTGCTTGTTTTACATCAGCAGATTTTTCTATAAAGCATGGTACGTTACCTGCTCCAACTCCTAAAGCTGGTTTTCCTGAAGAATAAGCTGATTTAACCATTCCAGGACCACCTGTTGCTAATATTAAAGATACTCCATTATGTTTCATAAGTGCACTTGATGCTTCTAATGATGGAACTTCTATCCATTGAACACAGTTTTCTGGAGCTCCTGCTTCTATAGCTGCATCTCTTAATATTTTTGCAGCTTCAGATGAACATTTTTGAGCTGATGGATGGAAACTAAATATTATTGGATTTCTTCCTTTTATTGATATTAATGTTTTAAACATAGTAGTTGAAGTTGGATTAGTTACAGGAGTAACACCTGCTACAACTCCTATTGGCTCTGCAACCATCATATATCCTTCTTCATCATTTTCTTCAATTATACCTACTGTTTTTGTATATTTTATACTATTATAAACATATTCTGTTGCGAATATATTTTTTGTAACCTTATCTTCAAATACCCCTCTATTCGTTTCTTCTACTGCCATTTGAGCTAACTCTATATGTTTATCTAAACCTGCTTTAGCCATTGCTGCAACTATTTTATCAACTGCTTCTTGGTCTAATTTTAACATTTCTTCTTTTGCTTTGTTAGCTTTTGTAACTAAGTCATTAATCATATTTTCTACACTAAATTCTTGCTTTACATTTTTACTCATCAATATCTTCCCCTAAATATTATTTTTATATTTTACATAAACAACGTTAGTTATTTAACAAACTTATTATACTTTAATAATATATTATACGTCTAAAGCTGTCAACTTTTTTTCTTTTTTTTATCAAAAGAAAACGTTTCTATTTTTATTTTCGTTTATTTTACAGTATTTTGCTCATATTCAAATAATATTTTAATATGTATTTTAAAAGTAAAAAATATAGTTAATTTTAAAACAACCATTTCTTTCATATATTTTATATTGATATATAAATTTATTATTTAAAATCTTTTATGAAACTATGATAATTTATAAAAGTAACTCTATTTAAAATTTATATTTACTACATTGTATCCCATTCCTTTTAATATATTTTCTATACTAACTTTTGTATTCTCTTGTATCTCTTCCATAAATCCTTCACTTATAATTTTTTCTTCATATTCTCTTTTATAGTTACTCATATCATCTAGCACTTCTTGTATATCTAATTTATTAAATATTGAACTCTTAACATCATAAATATATATATTTTCATCATCTATATAGTGATCTAAAATTTGACATTTCTTTATCTCTATAGATATCTCATTGCCAGTATTATTTACTATTTCTATATCTTCAGGCTTTACACCTCCATTTATTACTCCATTATACTTTATAATAAATGATTTTTCTGTAAAAGGTATTTTTATATTATTGATACTTTTATCCTTTTTTATCTCTACAATATTACTATAATTATATTTTACTGTATTTATATTTAATACTTGGCTTAAAGTGTTAATTACTTTTATATTATCTTTATATATATTTTCTTTTTTGTATCTATTAGATATAAAATATGTACTACCTATTAATAATATTAAAAATGAAAATGACATAAGTACTTTATTAATTTTTTTTCGTTTTTGTAACACATAAATTCCTCCTTTTGGTATAATGGTTTTGTTATTAATAAATATACTTATTATATAAACTAAAATATGATAATTAAATTTACTATTAAATAATTATATTTTTATTTTAATTCTATTTTGAAAGGAGACAAAAAATGAGTTTATTAGTTTTCGGACATAAGAATCCAGATACAGATTCTATATGTTCTTCAATTGCTTTATCTTATTTAAAAAATCAATTAGGTTTTGAAGCTAAACCTTATGCTTTAGGAGAGGTTAGAAAAGAAGCTCAATTTGCACTAGATTATTTTAAAGTAAGTGCACCTGAATTATTAACAGATGTAAAAAATAAAAATGTTATTTTAGTTGACCATAATGAAATTGCTCAAACTGCTGATGGTATAGAAGAAGCTAATATAGTTGAAATTGTAGACCATCATAAAGTTGAAATAAGCACTGAAGTACCTATATCTATAAGAGTTATGCCTGTTGGATGTACTTGTACTATAATATATCAAATGTATAAAGAAAATAATGTTGAAGTTCCTTATGAAATAGCTGGTCTTTTATTATCTGCTATATTATCAGATACATTATTATTCAAATCTCCAACTACTACTGAAATGGACAAGCTAGCTTGTGAAGAATTAAGTAAGATAGCTAATGTTGATATGGAAAGCTATGCTATGGAAATGTTCAAAGCAGGTACATCTTTAGATGAATACAGCATAGAAGAAATAGTTAACATGGACTTTAAAGAATTTGATATGAGCGGAAAAAGAGTTGGTATAGGTCAAGTATTCACTTTAGATATAGATTCTATATTTGCTAAAAAAGATGAATTTTTATCATATATAAACTCAACTGACTATGACATGTTAGTACTTGCAATAACTGATATAATAAAAGAAGGTTCTTATTTAATATACAAAGCTGAAGATAAAATAATATCTGAAGCATTTAGTGTAGATGCATCTCAAGGTGTATTTGCAGAAGGTGTTGTTTCTAGAAAGAAACAATTAGTTCCAAACTTAACTACAGCAATTAAAAATATGTAGTAAAAAAGGAAGGTAATTACCTTCCTTTTTTTGTATAATCTTCATTTAAATTCTTAACCAAATTATTAGTGTAGGTTAAATTTTTAGGTTTAAAATATTAACTGGTTTTTATTATATGTTTTTTAGGATTTATCTATATTATTTTAAAACAAAGTAATTAGATTGTAAATAGTTTATTTAATGTAATATTATAGAAATAAATTACATTTTCTCTACATCTGAATAGTCTTCACCAAAAGTCTCAACAGTTACATTTTTCATAACTTGTGGAGTCTTAGGCTTATCAGCTCTATCAGTAGCAGTTGTAGCTATTTCATTAACTACATCCATACCCTCTATTACTCTACCAAATGCAGCATATTGACCATCTAGATGTGGAGAGTTTTTATGCATTATAAAGAATTGAGATCCTGCTGAGTTAGGAGCCATAGTTCTAGCCATAGATAATACTCCAGCTTCATGCTTTAAGTTATTAGTAAATCCATTACCTCTAAATTCACCTTTTATAGAGTATCCTGGTCCACCCATTCCATTTCCATTAGGGCATCCACCTTGTATCATGAATCCTTCTATTACTCTATGGAATCCTACTCCATTGTAAAATCCTTGATTTACTAATGTTACAAAGTTTTTAACAGTATTAGGAGCTATATGTGGATATAACTCTGCTACTATTTTCTTTCCATTTTCCATTTCTATCGTTACTATAGGATTTTTCTTTTCCATATTTATTTCTTCCTTTCATATTCATTTGATTTTAATACATATGTATATATTATATACCATATTTTATTAATTTTTACATAAAATTTCATATTATTAATATATACAATCAAATAGTTTAGCTATTATATTTTATAAATTTATTCACTAGTAAATTAGCAGATATTTAATATAAATAATATTTATAATTTGTCCATAAATTTTCTAAATTAACTCGTTTTGCTAGTTAAATAGGATTATTGAAAACACTAGAGTCTGTCAAAGTATATTTTGCTAGTGAAAAAACTCTATATATCAATTTCAATATATTCAGTAAAATAACTAGTAGAACAGGTTAAATTATAAATATAAAAAGCTACTAAATTAATAGTAGCTTATTTTTCATTGTCATTTAGTTGTATAGTTTCTTGATAATCAACACCTAATAAGTCTAATATTTGTCTAGATCTTTCCTTTGTTGATCCTTTTACTTCTATATAGTTAACATTTTCCGCTTTTAAGAAATTTAATATTGCATCATCTATTTGAAGTGCTATATCTTCATCTTGCCATCTAACTCCATCTTGTATATATCCAAATTCTCTAGGAACATAAACTATCATATCGTAGTTTTGTATATCTTCTATAGCTAGACAATATAAATCTTTTAATATCTGTATTTCTTTTTTTGTTCTTTCTTTGTTTCCTAACATAAATCTTCCGTATATGTAAGGTACAAATGTTGCATAATCAGTAAGCGCATAATCAAATACTGATAACTCATCTTCTAATTTCTTTTGACCTAAGTAGATTCCATATTGTTCAGATATAGTTTCTATCATACCTTTGTCTTTTAAGTATTCAGTTGAATACTCTAGAGCGTAACCTGCATTTAATCCAGCTATTTTCATTTCAACATATAAATGCTGTATTAATGTAGTTTTACCGCATCTTGGTCCACCTAAAACTGCTATTCTCTTAGTTGCCATAATTTATATCAACTCCATATATTTTTTTCTAAATTTAAAGAACTTTTATATTATACTAACATTTAGAAGTTTATTCAATATTTTTGATATAATTGTATTTATTTACATAGAAATGTTTAGATTTTTACCTATTTCATATCCTTCATAATATATTTTTTTACAAAACTCTTTCTCAAATCTTAGAGTATCATATTTGTTAAATATTGTATTAGGCCTAACGATTATTATGTCATCTAAATTACAAATACTTCTAATATCATCTGGTAATGTATAATCATGCTTTGTTGCTATAACTATAAATTTATCAATATTTTTATTTAATAATGGTTTTAATAAAGTATTATTAATTAATCCTCCATCAAGATTATATCCATTATATAATCCTTCACTCATATCCTTCATAAATTGATTGTATAATCCCATAGTACCTTTTGGATTGTATGGAAGAAGTGAGCTATATTTTATACTTTTAAGA
>CAJFPU010000031.1 GCA_904418825.1 uncultured Romboutsia sp.
TTCTTCTCATGTTTTATCTCCTTGTATTATCTACTGATATATAATTATACATAAATTCTTATAAAAAATAAAGCTTTTAGAAATTTTAAAAATAAATTTGCACTCCTATAATCTAATTTAAAAATTGTATAAATTTCATAAAAATTGAATTGATTGAAGTAGATATTTATAAAAAATAGTAAAAATAAATTTATCTATTTGTTTTTATGTTTATAAATTTAGATGATAATTATCAGAAAACATAAAATATATAGTTTTATGCCAAAAAAATAAAATGTAGTGTTTTCAATAATTTACTATGAAATTTTATATTTTATGTCAGTTTTATGTCAGATATTTCTATATTTTTATTTTTAAATTATGGTATAATAAATATATAATTATCATAAAACGGAGGAATAAAATGAGCTTTGCATTTATAAGAAAAAGAAGTAAAAACTATATAGTTTATTTAGAATATAAAGACAAAAACAGAGGTAAAAAAGTGCAAAAAAATATGGGATCTTTTGAAAAGAAAAGAGATGCATCTAAAAAGTTAAATGAGTTAAAAGATAGCATTTTTAATAATGAATTAGTGCTTCCAAATGCTATAAATCTAGAAAGCTTTTTAATTGATTTTTTAGATAAACATAAAATAAATTTATCTATAACAACATATAATTGCTACCTTAGAATATGTAGAAAATATATAATACCTATATTAGGCCAATATAGATTAGAAGAATTAAAACCTATACACTTACAAAATTATGTTGATGATTTAGTAGGTATTTTAGCTCCTCAAACAATAAAGATACATATAAATATTTTAAACTTAGCACTAAAAAAAGCTTATAGATTAAGATTAATAAGAGAAAATATAGTTGAATGTATCGAAATTCCAAAAGTAAAAAAGTTTAAAAATAATATATATAATAAAAGTAATATGGTTAAACTTCTTCAAGTTTGTAAAGGAACTTCATTAGAACTTCCTATTTATTTAGCTAGCGGATTGGGTCTTAGAATATCAGAAGTTTTAGGACTAACTTGGGAAAATATAGATTTTATTGAAAATACAATAACTATAAATAAAATAACAGTTAGAGATAATAATTCTGTAATACTAAAAAGCCCTAAAACAGAAAGTTCTGAAAGAACTATTTCTGCTCCTAAAGAAATAATAAATTTATTAAGAGAACATAAAAAAAATCAATTAGAAGATAAACTAAAGGGTAAGATAAAGAATAATTTGAATTTATTATTCTTTGATAAAAATGAAAATCCTATAGCTCAAGATGTATTAAGTAAAAAATTTAATAGATTTCTTAAAGATAATAATTTAAATCATATAAGGTTTCATGATCTTAGACATTCTCATGTTACATTGCTTATAAATTCAAAAATACCAATTAAAGTAATTTCAGAAAGGGTTGGACATTCAAACATCAATACTACTCTTAATATATACGCTCATACATTAAAAGAAATGGATTCTGAAGCTAGTGATAAAATATCAGAAGTTTTATTTAATTTAGGATAAAAATGAAAAATAAAGACCTTTTAAATTCAATTTTAAAGGGTTCTTATTTTACCTATAGACTAATGATATTAAAAAAATGTTAAACTTCTTATAATCGATTTTAATAAGAATAAGCTGAAATTTATAATTTTTATGTGAAAATTAGTTTAGTTATACAAATAAATATAAACAAAATCAACTTACTACATCTATAGTAGAATTTATAACATAATTAGTTTTTGAGTTTTTAAAACATTTATGTAATTTAATTTTGTAGTTTCTTATTATAAATTACCTACTCTTTTTATATTTAGAGTTTTTATACTTTATTTGAATTTATAAAAGTATGTTAAAAATCCAAAGTATTATATTCAGTTTTAAGGAGTTTTAAAAACTTTTTAATATAATGTATCGAAAAGATAATAAAAATGATTAAAATCTAATTAAATGCGTTTTACTGTAATTCTAATAAAAAAATCTTTAGAATTTTAAAATAATTAAATTATGTAAACTTTGCTTTTTATAATCATATTTATAGTAGATAAATTAGTTGAAGATTATAAATTAGTTTCTTCGACTTAAAAAGGAGACGGTTATTTTCATGAGGAAAAAGATAAGGATAATTAATAGCTAATTAACAATTCATTGATTTTATATAATATTAAAAGTTATAATAGTTAATTTAATAGTGATAATAAAAATGAAGCTAATTATTTAATATTAACTTCACTTTTATTTTATCCTATAAATTTTTCTAATTTACTAAGTGCATAATTTAATGTATTTTCTATATTCCCGTTATTTTTACCTCCACCTTGAGCCATAAAAGGTGTTCCTCCACCATTGCCATCAATTAACTTTATCGAATCCTTTAATAGATCATTAACTTTTACCTTTAAATTTTTAGATGATGCATATACTAAGTTTGCCTTATCATCATTTATTACAGCTAATAATACTATAAAGTTGTCATTTTCTGTGATTTTAGATACAACCTTAGATATGTATTTTATAGATTTATCAGTATATATGTTTTTTATGATAGAAATATTATTTATTTGAGTACTTTTATCTATCATATCTTTTATTTCATAATCTGATACAATAGCTTCTAACTTTTTATTTTCACTTAAAACCTCTTGAACTTTATTATTTATATTAACTATTCCTTTAATAACTTCTTCTTCTCCACATTTTAAATTTCTACAAATATCATTTAAAATTAAATCTCTTTTTAGAATATAATTTATAGCTCTTTTTCCAGCGAAAAACTCAACTCTAGTATTTCCTCTATTCTTTTCCCATTTTTTTATTTTTATTAATCTTAAATCTAATGTGGATCTTGGATGTACACCACAGCAAGCATTAGAATCTAAATCTCCAATTTTTACTATTCTTATTTGTGCAGAAGTATCTGGTAAATCTCTTCGTATCCATATCTTTTTTAAATCTTTTTTAGATGGAGTTAATACTTCAAGCTTAATATCATTAGATATCATTTCATTAGCAAATTGTTCTACTTTTCTTATTTGATCTTCAGTTAATATTCCTTGTATATCAACTGTACTAGATTCTTTTCCTAAGTGAAAAGACACTGTATTTAATTTAAATAGATTGTAAAAACATCCAGACAGTACATGTTGAGCAAAATGCTGGTGCATACCGTCTTCTCTTCTATTCCAATCTATTTCACACTTGACTTTATGTATTTTTATAGGTCTTTTTTCTAAAACATGATAAACTTTATTTTCTTTTTCATAAACATCTATAACTGGATGAATATCTATTTTTCCTAAATCGCAAAATTGTCCACCACCACCAGGGAAAAATGCTGTTTTATCAAGTAATACATGAAATTGATTATTTATCTCCAAAACTTCTATGATTTCAGCTGTAAATTCTTTTATATATTGGTCAATATAGTATAATTTCTCCATAAAGTCTCTCCTTTTATCGGGTTTTAACTGTATTTTACACTATTTAGATAAAAATATAAATATTTTATACTATAAAATGGTATTTTTATTCAAAAAAAGTAAACTTAAACTTATTTAATAAATTTAAATTTAAGTTTACTTTACAATTTAAAGCAAAATGCCATTTTTTCAAATAAGCCGACTTAAAAAAATAAAGTAATAGTAGCTTTATAAAATATACACTACTATTACTTTATAACAATTTTTTTATTTTAAATATTATAAGTCCACACAGTATTATAATGAACATAATACCTAAAGTTAAAGGGTATCCATAATATAAGTTAAGCTCAGGCATAAACTTAAAGTTCATACCATATATACCTGTAATTATAGTAAGTGGAGCTGAAATAGCTGTCAAAAGTGTAAGTTTTGTTATTATATCATTTGTTTGTTCAGCAACCTTAGATGAATATATATCTAACAATTTATCTGCTAACTCTCTAGTTGAAAGTGCAAAATTATATAATTTATCGATACCAAAATCTATACTTTGTAAATTATCTAGATTAGATCTTTTCATATCATTATATTTAAGATATCTTAAATTGTCTTTTATTATTCTATCACCTAAGTATAGAAGGGGTCTTGTATTTTTGACTAAGACTCTAGTTATATTTCTTATATAATTTATTTTTAAAATGTGTTCATCACTTCTATTTTCCATAATCTCATCTTCTAAATTTAATATCATATCTTCTACTTTTTCTAAATTTTCAAATTCGTGTATAATTATATTTTTTATTATGAGATAACTTATTTTAAAAAGATTTTCGTTATTATAATATTTTTTAGTTTTTGAATTATTAAGAATCATATTTTTTACATAATTATATAAAAAATTGTCCTTTTCACATATAACTAAAGTAAAATTATCTGATAAATACATATTTATTTCTTCAATTTTAGCTTTGTTATCATTAAGCTCACATGTATTAATACTTAAAAAATCATAGTTATCGAATAAATCAAATTTTACATTTTCATCAAATCTAAGGCAATCATTAAATGTTATTTCATCTATATCTAAAATATCTTTAAGTAGTTTTAATTCATTTGATGTACTTAAAATAAGATATGGATAAGATTTATTATAAAAGTCTTCTCTGAAATGATCTATTATCTCAGTAGTTTTTAAATTTAATATATACATATTTATCACCCTTTATATTATTAACCAAATGATAATTTAAAATTCTAAAATAAAATAGAGTATAATTTATACTCTCTTTTATTTTATTAGTTTACATATAGGGTTAAGTACCATATTATAGATTTTTTCAAAACATTTATATGAAAGTATATATGTAATTAATAAAGGGCTAACTATGATTATTAAGTTTGTAAAAAAACTTTTATTCCATGAAGGTATAAGATAGAATATTATAAGTACTATATATGTATGAAAAACATATATATACATAGTTGATTTTCCAATATGAGTAAAAAATGTTTTATTAGTTGGTATTATATATAATATAAATAAACTCAATAGCATGCTACTGATATATAGTAATGTTCTAGAGATTATACCTATATAAATATCGATACCAAGTTCTTTATAAGAATGAGAACCATATAAAAATCGATAATCTAAAATATTTTTATTAGCTATAAAAAACGAAACAATCATAAATGTAAGTATCCCCAATATACATATACCTATATTAACCTTATTAAATATATATTTTATCTTTTGAGTATCTGTATAATATCCCAATAAAAAGAAAGGTAAAAAAACTATAGTTCTTGAAAATGATAATATAGATCCATTTGGTATAATACCAATTAAAATTCCCAATATAAAGCTAATAGGAAGTATATATTTAAATTTTATTAAATATTTTAGTGAGCTTCTCCAAAAAAATAAACTTAGTAAAAACCATAAAGTCCATCCAGGATATATTATAGGTAAATTAATTTCTCCAGTATATATATATGCTAATACATACCATATAATATTTAAGAAAATATATGGTATTAATAAATTTTTCAGAAAAATTTTATTACTCTTATTTATATTTTTAGATAGATACCCAGATATATAAACAAATAAAGGCATATGAAAAATATATATAAACATATATATACCCATTAATGTATTACTGGTATCTATATATCGTTCGATTAAATGGCCAAATACAACTAGAAAAATAAGTACTACCTTTATGTTATCTATAAAATATTTTTTATTAGTAATAGCCATTAATTCACCTCTTTTCAAATGATTTTCTCTAAAAATTCAAAGATATATTTTGAATACTCATTACCATTTCCTCTTATTATATCTATAGTATCTTCATGTTCAGCATCTTTTATTATTTTTAAATACGAATTACTATTTACTTTGTTTAAATTATTTATAAAAGTTTTTGAATTTTCTACATCTATTAATGTATCACTGTCACCGTGTATGCAAAGAGTACTTATAGTAGAGTTTTTATTTATTAAATTTATAGGATTGCAATTATCAGTATTACTTCTATACACATATCTGTTTATTAACCTTTTAGAACTATTTGATTTACACTTATTAAAATTTAAAACTCCTGATATAGATATAAAGCCTTTTAAAAGAGATAGATTTATTTTATAATCATTTTGTCTTTTTTGATCAAAAGCTAAGTGAGATGATATTTCTGCACCAGCTGAATAACCTCCAACTACAATACCATTATTAGTTTCATTATTTTTTATATAATGTCTAAGAGCTTTAAAGGCATCTTCTATTTGAATAGGATATCTATGATTTGGTACTAATCTATATCCAACTAGTACTATTGTATATCCATGTTTAAAAAAATATTTTCCAACTCCACTATATAAAGATGGGCTACCTTGACACCAACCTCCTCCATGAACAAAAAATATAGTAGGTTTATTATTATTTTGTTTATATACCTTATAATACTGTTTTTTGTCATTTCCATACTTAACATTGGTGCATTTTATATTTATATCTTTTGCATATGCGTATTTTAGCATATTATATACATTTTTTATTTTTTTCTTGATCATATAATATCATCCACCCTTAATAAATTAAAATAAAAGACATGAATTAAATACAACTCATGTCTATATCTTTTATTATATATTATGCTCATTTTGATAAATTATAATGATTCTATAAAGCATATTACATCTTCAATTATCCAATTAGGTGTTGAAGCTCCTGCTGTAACTCCTATTATATTGAATTTGCTTAATTTATCTATATCCAAATCTTCCTTAGTTTCTATTGAAAATGTAGGTACTTGTTCCTTACATATATTTACTAGTTTTTGAGTGTTGGAACTATGTTTTCCACCTATAACTATCATACAATCAACATCAACAGATAATTCTTTAGCTGCTTGTTGTCTTGTTTTTGTTGCAGAGCAAATAGTATTATTAAACTGTATATTATCTAACTCTTTTGATAATATATCTACTATTTGATTATATAGTTCTAAATTTAGAGTAGTTTGAGCTACAACACAATATTTATTATTATTATCTAAATTTAAATTATTTAAATCATCAACAGATTTAATTATAAGTGCTGAATTTTCACACCAACCATTTATACCTATAATCTCAGGATGATTTTTATCTCCAATTATTATTATTTTAAAGCCTTCTTCATAAAATTCTTTTACTATATTATGAATCTTTTTTACAAACGGACATGTAGTATCTATTATGTTTAAATTACTAAAATTAGCTCTATCATAGATATCTTTAGATACGCCGTGAGATCTTATTATTACACTTTCATTATTAGGAATACTATCAATAGTGTCTACAGTTATAAGACCTTTATCTTCATATTTTTGTACAGCTTGTCTATTATGAATAAGTGGACCTAAAGCATATATATCAGAATTTAACTCTAATTCATCCCATGCCATTTTCATAGCTCTTTTAACACCAAAGCAAAATCCTGCTTCTTTAGCTATTTTTACTTTCATATCTTATATCTCCCTAAATTTAAAATATTATTATTTTGAATGAATATAATAATTTTCTTTTATTATTTCTAATACATTCTGTGATAATCTTTCATTTTCTTCTGAAGTAAGTTTTTGTTTATAATACTCTTCAAATGAAATTGGTTTGTCTATATATATAGTTACTCTATTAAATAACTTATAATTAGATATTATGGAGATTGGTACAACTTGTGCTTTACCTTTTATTGCAAATAAAGAAAGTCCAGCTTTAGCCTTTCCAAATCCAGGTCCTTTGATTCTCGTTCCTTCTGGAAATATACCTAACACATATCCATCTTTTATAGCTTTTAAAATGCTTTTTATAGTAGATATATCTGGTTTTTCTCTGTTTATAGGAATAACATTTAATTTTTTTAAAATATATCCTAAAGGTTTTATTTTAAAAAGTTCTTTCTTTGCAATAGCTGCAACTTGCCTATTTTCTATAGCTGCTGCTATAAATATAGGGTCTAGATTAGACTTATGATTTGCTGCAATTATTATATTGCCTTCATCAGGTATATTTTCTGATCCTATAACCTCATACTTATAAAATATATTTACAAAACATTTAAAAGCTTTTGTTATAAATTTATAAAAACTCACATTTGTCTCCCTTCAACTATTAAAGTTATAAGGTGTTCTGTTACACCTTATAACTTTAATACATTATATATTTATTTTAGATAATACAGATTGAACTACTTCATTTATACTTTTTCCTGTAGTATCTATTTCTATAGCATCTTCTGCTTTAACAAGCGGTGCAAATTCTCTATTTGAATCTATTTCATCTCTTTTTATTATATCTTTTATTATTTCTTCAAGGTTTACATTATATCCTTTATTAACTAACTCTTTATAACGTCTATTTCCTCTTTCTTCTGGAGTAGCTATTAAGAAAAATTTATAATCTGCATTAGGAAATACATAAGAACCTATGTCTCTTCCATCTAGTATAACAGAACTTACTTTTCCTATATTTCTTTGAACATCTACCATTAAGTATCTTACTTCTTTTATTTTTGCTACATTAGAAACATTGTTGCTAACTTCCATTGTTCTTATTTCATCAGTTAATATTTCTCCGTTTAAATATATATTATTATCTTTAAAGTCTATTTCACAATTTTTAGCTATGTTTATAACTTCTTTTTCGTTATTTATATCTATATTATTTTGAAGACATTTATATGTTATTGCTCTATACATTGCTCCAGTATCTATATAGTTTATATTTAATTTTTCTGCTATTAATTTTGCTATTGTACTTTTACCTGCTCCTGCTGGACCATCTACTGCTATTACCAAGTTTTTCATTTTATATCTCCTATTAATTATTTATTAAATCTTTTCTTAAGTTTTTTGCATTATTTAAGTAAATATGATTTATATCAGATTTAGTTTTTTCAGTATTTATATGCATCATAACTCTTATACACTTATTTAAACTTCCTTGTATATATTTTTCTTCATAATTTAACATAGGTATATCATGTATATCAAGAATTTCTCTAACAGCTACAGCTGGATATACTGCATCTAAATCCTTTGTCATAGTAAAACACATACTTACAATATCATCAGTATTTAAATTATTTTTTAATATTATTGCTTCTATTAGTTTTGAAGTTTCTTTTAAAATTTCTTCTTTATTATTAGAGTTTACAGTTGTTGCACCTCTTATTGCTAATACTTTCATATTAATCACCTACACACTTATTCCAGCAAGATACCCCGTTGAAAAAGCTATTTGCAAGTTATAGCCACCAGTTTCAGCGTCTACATCTATTATTTCCCCTGTAAAAAATAAATTTTTTATTAACTTTGATTCCATTGTAGAAGAATTTATTTCTTTTACAGATACTCCTCCACTTGTAACTTGAGAAGCTTTTATCCCTATACTTCCATTACAAATCAATTTCATATTCTTTATAGATTCTATTATTCTTAATTCATCACTTTTAGATAATTCATTGGCTTTTTTATCAGATAAATCTAATAAATTAAATATTTCCTTTAAAAAGTTTTGTGGTAATAATCCTTTTAAATTATTAATTACATTTTTATTAGGATTTTCTCTTATAATTTTAGAAATTTCATCATTAGTAGTATAAGGTAAAAAATCTAAATTTATTTCTAACTCATTTTCATCTATATATTTATTTATATATGATGAAAACTTTAGTACAGCTGGACCTGTTAATCCAAAATGGGCAAATAACATATCTCCAACTTGACTTATCTTTTTCTTTTTTATTTTACAAGAAATTTCAACATTTCTCATAGAAATACCTTGTAAGTTTTTAATAAAGCTTTCTTTAACTGTAAGAGGTATTAATGCTGGATATATTTTATTTATAGTATGTCCATATTTTTTTAATATTTCATACATCATACCATCAGATCCAGTGTTTGGATAGCTTTTTCCACCTGTTGATATTATGACCTTATCAGCTAAGATAGTTTGATTGTTTTCTGTTTTAACCCCAATAATAGTATCATTTTCTATTATAAGATCAACAACTTTAGTATTGTACATTATTTTTACTTTATTAGCTTTTAAATCAGATTTTAATGCATCTATTACTTCTTCTGATTTATCTGATTTTGTATATACTTTATGGTCATTATCTGTTTCAATTTTATATTCTAAATTATTTTCTTCAAAGTATGATAATAAATCTTTATTAGTAAAGCTATAAAAACTACTATATAAAAATTTTTTATTATTTATAACTTTATCAAAAAAATCTTCAATATCTCGGTTGTTAGTTATATTACATCTTCCACCACCAGTAAGTAAAAGCTTTCTTCCTAACTCTCCATTTCGTTCTAATAATATAACCTCATGATTAGATTTTGATGCATTAAGAGCAGCCATCATTCCAGATGGACCTCCTCCGACTACTATAATTTTAGACATTTATTTACTCCTATTCTAATGCTGAGTTATTTAATTTCTCATTATTTTTTATATGACTAGTATCATTCATCTTTATTACTACTGGACCATAGTCTCTACATTCTACTATATTAAGAGCAGTATTATCCTGTTTTATTCTATATATATTTTCCATTCCTGAATTTAAAAATGAAAGTAACATAACTCTTACTGTAACTGAATGACTAACTAGTAAAATATGTTTATTATCATATTTTTCATTTAATTCATTTATAAATGAATCCACTCTGTCTTTTATTATATGAAGAGTTTCACCATTAGGAATATCTGCTAAATGAGGTTGATTTCTCCAAGTTTCATATGTTTTCGCATGATTTTTTTTAATTTCATCTATTAAGAGACCTTCCCAGTCACCAAATCCCATTTCTCTTAGAGCATTAGTTTGGTTAACCTTAATACCTATTGTATCACCAACAATTTCAGCTGTTTGAACTGCTCTTCCTAAGTCACTACTATATATATAGTCTATAGGATAGTTTTTTATAGCTTTTGCTAATTCAAAAGCCTGTTCTTCTCCTTTTTGAGTTAAGTCTGAATTTCCATGACCTTGAGTTTTACCTAATATATTCCAATTTGTTTGTCCATGTCTTACTATGTAAAAAGTATTTGCCAAACTTACGACCTCCTCAATTGTATATTATTTATTTTTAGCTTTCACCAAAAATTTATTATACCATAAATATGTATTATATAAGAATACCCATCAATAATATATCTAAAATATAAATAATAACATTTTTATATTTTAGATATATTATTGATTCAAACAATTTAATAAAAGTATTAATATTGCAATGTTTTATAATTTTTATTTTCTTTTAATATTACTTTAAATAAATTATAATACTATGAGGAAAAATTCCTATATTAGACTTTTAAAAATTTAATTCTATTTTAAAATTATAAAAAAAGCATCTATAGATTATTAAAATCTATTAAGATGCTTTTTTAGTCTACTTAACCTTTACTGTAATATTATCATTTTCTCCATCAATAACGATGTTACATCCATTATAAATTTCTCCTGCTATCATCTTTTTAGCAATTATAGTTTCAAGTGTATTACTTATATATCTTTTTAATGGTCTAGCACCGTATACTGGATCATATCCTTCTTTAGCCATAACTTCTTTAGCTGAATTAGTTACTTCTATACCAATATTTTTATCTTTTAATCTTTTTCTAAGAGCATTTACAAATATATCTATTATTTGTTTAATTCCTTCAATATCTAAAGGTCTAAACATTATTATATCATCTACTCTATTTAAAAACTCAGGTTTAAATCTATGTTTCATTTCACTCATAACTAAATCTTTAGTGGATTCAGTTATGTTTTCTCCAGCTTCTAGTAAATAGTGACTTCCTATATTTGATGTCATTATTATAAGCGTGTTTTTAAAGTCTACAGTTTTACCTTTATTATCTGTAAGTCTACCATCATCTAGTATTTGTAAGAATATATTAAATACATCTTCATGTGCTTTTTCTATTTCATCAAATAAAATTACAGAATATGGATGTCTTCTTACAGCTTCTGTTAATTGTCCTCCCTCTTCATATCCTACATATCCAGGAGGTGGTCCTATAAGTCTAGACACAGCATGTTTTTCCATATATTCTGACATATCTATTCTTATTATGTTATCTTCGCTATCAAATAAGTTATTAGCTAAAGTTTTAGCAAGTTCTGTTTTACCAACACCAGTAGGTCCTAGGAATATAAATGATCCTATTGGTTTATTTTCATCTTTAAGACCTGCACGAGCACGTATTACAGCATTTGATACAGCTGTTACAGCTTCATCTTGACCTATTACTCTTTTATGAAGCTCATCTTCTAGTTTAAGAAGTTTTTCTCTTTCTCCTTCAACTAATTTAGTAACAGGTATTCCTGTCCACTTAGCAACTATTTGAGATATTTCATTTTCTGTTACTTCTTCTTTTAATAATGCATTATCATAACTTTGCTGCATTTTTAATTCATGTTCTTTTATTTGTTCTTCTAGCTTTGGTATTACACCATATTTTATTTCAGCAGCTTTATTTAAATCATATTCTCTTTCAAATTTTTCTACATTTCCTTTTGCTTCATCAAGTTGAGCTTTTAAGTTTTTTATTTCAAGTATTTGCCTTTTCTCTTTTTCATACTTAGCGCTCATTTCATCATTTTTAGATTTAAGCTCTGATATTTCTTTTGCTAATTTCTCCAATCTGTTTTTGCTTTTTTCATCATTCTCTTTTAATAAAGCTTCTCTTTCTGTTTCTAGAGTAAATAATTTTCTTCTTACTGTATCTAATTCTGTTGGAAGAGAATCTATTTCACTTCTAATCATTGCACCAGCTTCATCTATTAAGTCAATTGCTTTATCTGGTAAGAATCTATCTTGTATATATCTATCTGATAATTTAGCAGCTGCAACTATAGCACTATCATGTATTCTTACTCCATGATGTATTTCAAATCTCTCTTTAAGACCTCTTAATATTGATATAGTATCAGCTACAGTAGGTTCTTCAGCTATAACAGGTTGGAAACGTCTTTCTAAAGCCTTATCTTTTTCTATATATTGTCTATATTCATCAAAAGTTGTAGCACCTATACAATTTAGCTCTCCACGTGCTAGCATTGGTTTTATAAGATTTCCTGCGTCCATAGCACCATCAGTTTTACCAGCACCTACTATAGTGTGTATTTCATCTATAAATAAGATTATCTTCCCATCAGACGATTGTACTTCTTTAAGTACAGCTTTTAATCTTTCCTCAAATTCTCCTCTATATTTAGCTCCAGCAATTAGAGAACCCATATCTAGAGCATATATTATCTTATCTTTTAAACCTTCAGGAACATCTCCACGAACTATTCTTTCTGCTAATCCTTCAACTATGGCTGTTTTACCAACTCCAGGTTCTCCTATAAGAACTGGATTATTTTTTGTTCTTCTTGAAAGTATTCTTATAACTCTTCTTATTTCTTCATCTCTACCTATAACTGGATCTAACTTATTCTTTTTTGCAAGTTCAACTAGATTAGTACCATATCTAGCTAATGCTTCATAAGTACCTTCTGGATCTTGTGTTTCAACTCTCTGACTACCTCTAACTTGAGATAATACTTTTAAAAAGTCATTTTTATTTATATTATATTGCTTTAAAATTCTTCCTACTGTATTATTAGATTCCATATCCATAATAGCAAGCATAACATGCTCTACACTTATATAACTATCTTTAAATTCTTTTGATATCTCTTCTGCTTTTAGTAAAACTTCATTTACTCTTCTTGTAGCAGTTACCCCCTGAGAACTGATTCCTTCACCATGTATTTGTGGTAGTTTTTTTAGTTCTAAATCTATACTATTTTTTAAAGCGTCTACTGATACATTCATTTTATCGAAGATATTAGGAATAAGTCCATCTTCCTGATTTACAAGTGCACTAAATAGATGAATTACATCTAGTTGTTGATTATGATTTTTTACAGCTATGCTATAAGCATCATTTAATGACTTTTGAACTCTTACAGTCATTTTTTCTATATCCATAAAATATACCTCCATTGATTTATATATAAAGTCTATTATTTATTATGTTAAAAATTTAAAATAATAAAAGTAAATTTAAATTATTAGCACTCATCAATCAAGAGTGATAATAATTTTATATAAACTATATACTTCTATTACTAATTTGTCAATTATATATTTAATTTTATTTTCTGGTAAATCTAGTTAATATATGTAATTATATTGACTAATATAATAGTTTTAATACACAAAGTATAGACTTTATTTTATAAGGAATATATAATACTTATTTTGGTTAAATTATTGATGTAAATTAATTTGAACATAGGAGGATATTATGTCAAAGCAAAACGCTAAAAATAAAGGAAGAAAAGAACCTAAGTTATGTAAAAATATAGCTAAATCAAGCTTAGAAATAGGAGAAGAATTAAATATAGAACCAAGATTAAGACCATCTAAAACGGGTTCTGTAAGTCAAAATACATCAAGACCTATTAAACCTAGATAAAAATAAAATGGACTTAAGTATATACTTAAGTCCATTTATATAATTTATATAATAATCATAAATATAAAGTGAGCAGATATTCCTGCACAAATACCACCTATAGTATGAGATAATATTGCCTTGCTTGTAAGTTCTCTTGCATTTAATGCATCCATCATACCTACATGAGTACTTAAATATCCACTCCAACACATACCCATAGCTGTAAATACTGCAATATCATTAGGTGTTATTATACCGTCTGTTATAAATTGAGGAACTAAACTCATGGCAGCTCCTACAGCACCTAAAGATGTTATAGGAAATGCTATAGCTTCAGATGATTTAAATCCAAACAGTGGTTCTAATATAAAGTTAAGCTTTTCTCCTAGTATCGGAAGTAATCCAATTCCTTCATATGCAGCTCCTGTATAAACAGCTTGTCCTGTAGTTGGGTCAGTACTTGGACCAAATGTCAATATCATAACTAATGTACATACAACTAATACTCCAGGTATTATAGCAAGTCCAAGTTCAACTCCACTTTTACCACCCTCAAGTATAGCATCTAATGCTCTTTGGAATACTCCTCCATTTCTTATTACTCTTTGATTTTCAATAGTGTCTGTTTCTAAGTCACAATTATCAGATATTACTTCATCTTTATAAAACTTTTTAGTAAAGTGTAACATGATTCTAACACTTACTATACTACCGATTATAGCCCCTAAGTTTCCTATTAAAGCAGGTAATACATATTCTTCACCTTGAGATATCATAAAAGTTGTTACAATAAGTCCCATACCAAAAGAAGTTCCTATATTACATAAAGCTGGAATCTGATATTTTTTAAAATATTTAGTAAATGATTTATCTTTACTAAATGAAATTATTGCTGGATTATCAGATAAATAAGTAGTTATAGCACCAGCAATACTTGCTCCAGGTAAACCATATAATGGCTTCATAAAAATAGCAAATACTTTATTTAAAAGTGATATAACTCCGAATTCTGAAAGTAGTGCACTAAATGCTCCAGCTAGTACTGCCATTGCCATTATTAAAAATACCGTATTTAAAAGCAAATCATGTGCAGTATTCATTATAACTTTAAACATTATACCAGCACCCATAATATTTGCCACATAAAAAAATCCAAATAGTAAAACACCTATAAATATAAATGCTTCTATATTAGAGGATTTTGTTTTTTGATTTGATATGCTTTTTTCCATAAAACACTCTCCTTCTACAAAAATCTTAAAATAATCGAATTTTTTTACATTTTATTTTTGATATTATATAATAAATTTAGTCAAAAATCATTAATAATTTAAAATAAAAAACTGCTGGCAAAACACAGTTAATCAGTTCTATAAATTAATATTTTATAGAATAAGTAACCATTTGACCTATGCTAGCTCTTTATTAAATTAACTTATATCTTATAGATTGTTTATTACAGTATTTTTATGAGTTTTATTTTTAAATTCTTGTATTTATCAATATCTTATATATTTATATCATGTAATTTCTCTGTATTATCAAAACATTGATAGACTTATATTTCATATATATTTATGTATTAATAAAAATCAATATGCTTTATATATTTATGTACACAAATTTTTTTTTAGAATAATATAATACTAGTACTACATTCTAGGGGGTGACTTCATGTTACAATCGTTATTATTAGTTCTTTCTTTATGTTTAGATACTTTTGTAGCTAGTATTGCTTATGGTACAGATAAGATAAAAATACCTTTTTATTCTTCAATTATAATAAATTTGGTATGTTCATTATTTTTAGGGATTGCTCTATTTTTAGGAGATATATTAAATAATTTTTTACCTGTTAATGTTGCAACTTATCTTAGTTTTTTTCTTTTATTATCACTTGGTGTATACAGAGTATTTGAAGTGTTTTGTAAAAATTATATAAGAAAATTTTCAAATAAAGATAAACCTCTTACTTTCAAATTTTTTGACTTTAAATTTGTTCTTCAAATTTATGCAGATGAAATAAAAGCCGATTATGATCATTCTAAATTGCTTAGTGCTAAAGAAGCTCTTTATTTATCAATTGCACTTTCATTAGATAGTTTAGCAGTTGGATTTGGTAGTGGATTAGGATCTGTAAATTATGTTCAGGTTATAACTCTTTGTTTTTTAATTGGTATGGTTAGTTTGATATTAGGAAGTCAGCTAGGAGGACATTTTGCTAAGATAATAAACGTAAACTTATCTTGGATATCTGGTGTACTTCTTATTGTATTAGCATTTATGAGAACTTTTTAGTTTTTTAACTCATTATATATATCAATGTATAATAAGTTTTCTATAATTTATATCTAAAATCAAATTTACATTAAATTTAAGTTTTTAAAAAAGAGAGCCTATAATTAAAGCTCTCTTTTTAAGTATCCAATTATTCCATGTTCTAAGTTATATAAATTATTAAAGCCTTCTATAGCTAATAAATTACAAGCTGTAATACTTCTGTGCCCACTTCTACAATAAATTACTATATCTTTGTCATTATGTTCTTGTAGTTCATCTATATTATAAAGTAAATCTTGTAATGGTATATTTATTGATGTCTCTATATTAATTTCTTCAAATTCATCTTCACTTCTTATATCTATTAATAATATATTTTTATTATTTTGTATTAATTTTTTTAATTCTTTACTACTTAAATTTTTATAGTTCACTAAAATCACCTCATCAAATTTAGTATAACATTTTTATACCCTAATTCTATACCAATTATCCAAATTTTTTAATAAAAAAAATATATCAGTAAATAATATATTATATAGAAATTTAAAAAAGGAGACATTTATATATGGCTAATTATACAGGTGTTGTAAAATGGTTTGATAACGATAGAGGATATGGATTTATATCTGCAAATGATGGAAATGATGTTTTTGTACATTATTCAAATGTAAAAGAAAATGGACATAATAAAGATTTACATGAAGGTGAAGAGGTATCATTTGATGTAGTAGAAGCACCTAAAGGACTTTCTGCTATAAACGTGTCTAAATTATAAATAAAAACCCCTTATAATCAAAACTATAAGGGGTTTTTATTTATTTTGAGAATCCAGCTTCTTCATTTGTCATAATCTTAGAAGATAAACATAATGGACACTTTATATCTTCTTTAGTATAATCTATTTCATATATTTGACCGCATACAGCACATCTAAATTTACATAAAGTATTACATTTAGGCTCATCATTTAAATTAATCTCTATAATACTAATTTCAGCCCCATCTATAAGGGCCTTAGTTATTTTTGCTCTTGCATTATTTAATATATTATTATACTCTTTTATATCTATATCCATTATATTTGCACATTTTTTATCATTAAAATTATTTATATCCTTCAACTCAAGTGCCTTGAGTTCAATAGTTGTAAGTTCAACCTTCATACCCAACGACCTCCTTATATACATATATTAATATATGTATATAATTTAAGTAATTGTGTATTTACTTAGGAATTTTTATGTATAGATATTTTTGAATTCTTTAAACTATGAGCTTCTTCTTGTAAATTATATAAAAGATTTTTTAATTCCCAATTAATTGATGTTTCTGTTACTGTTGCCAATAAAGGTCTTTGGACTTTTAATCTTTTTAAATTATCAGATACTGCACTGATTTTTCTACTTTCTATGTTATTAAATATGATAGCTCTAGAGTTTATTTTTTCTTCGCTATCGTTTAATAAGTTATTATCTAATATATCTTTTATAGTGGTATTTAAGTTATCATTTTTTAGTATAATAATATCACTTATTCCACTTAATCTAAATACGCTCTTTATTGTCATTAAATCTTTATTGTTAAAATTAAATACTAAAGCACAACTTCTAGATTCTGTAGTATCTATGTCCTTTAGGTTTTTAAATGTCATTTAAAACATCTCCTCTCATTTTATAATTTCTTAATGTATTTTAATTTAAAACATTTATTTTG
This sequence comes from uncultured Romboutsia sp., assembly GCA_904418825.1. Lineage (GTDB taxonomy): Bacteria > Bacillota > Clostridia > Peptostreptococcales > Peptostreptococcaceae > Romboutsia. The sequence goes on from CAJFPU010000031.1 coordinate 18,430, forward strand.
AAAATCATTTGTATTAATTAAATCTTTGAAATAGTATTTACTATTATTTAATAATATAATTATATTTAA
>CAJFPU010000032.1 GCA_904418825.1 uncultured Romboutsia sp.
TGTTCCCATACCGAACACAGAAGTTAAGCTCTTTAGCGGCAATGGTACTTGGTGGGCAACCGCCTGGGAGAGTAGCACGTAGCCACGTAATCTTTTTTTGTTTCTAAAATAAATTCATTTCTAAAATAAATGTTTTAATCATAGTTATAGAGTCTAATATATAATTACAAATCAATTTAATAATATCCTTAATTTAAAGTTCATAATCTAGTATACAAATTTCATAAAATATGATTATTATATTAAATTTATGCTAAAAATAATAATTATAAAGCAATATGTTAATACTAAAAATGATATATTGAAAAGAATACATAAAGGAGATAGATTATGGCAAAAGTAATTAAAACTATGGATGGTAATACAGCTGCAGCATATGTAGCTTATGCATACACTGATGTAGCAGCTATATTCCCAATAACTCCATCTTCTACAATGGCAGAAGTAGTAGATGAATGGTCTGCACAAGGATTAAAAAATATATTTAATCAAAAAGTAAGTGTGGTAGAATTACAATCTGAGGCAGGTGCAGCAGGAACTTTTCATGGTTCACTTCAAGCAGGTGCTCTTACTACTACTTTCACTGCATCACAAGGTCTACTTTTAATGATACCTAATATGTATAAGGTATCAGGAGAATTACTTCCAGGTGTATTCCATGTTAGTGCTCGTGCATTAGCATCTCAAGCACTTTCTATATTTGGTGATCATCAAGATGTTATGGCAGCGCGTCAAACAGGATGCGTACTTTTAGCATCAGGTTCTGTTCAAGAAGTAGCAGACTTAGCACCAGTAGCTCATTTATCAGCTATAAAAGGTAGATTACCATTTATACATTTTTTTGATGGATTTAGAACATCTCATGAAATACAAAAAATAGAGCTTCTAGAATATAAAGATTATGAATCATTAATAGATAAACAAGCATTAAAAGCTTTTAGAGAAAGAGCATTATTACCAGAACATCCTGTAACTCGTGGTACTGCACAAAATCCAGATATATATTTCCAAACAAGAGAAGCAGGAAATAAATTCTATAATCAAATAGTTCCTATAGTAGAAGAATACATGAATGAAGTAAGTAAATTAACAGGTAGAAGCTATGGATTATTTGATTATTATGGAGCATCAGATGCTACAAATATATTAGTTGCTATGGGATCTGTAACTGAGACTATAGAGGAAACTATAGATGAATTAAATTCTAAAGGAGAGAAATTAGGTTTAGTAAAAGTTCACTTATATAGACCATTCTCAACAAAACATTTATTAAATGTTATACCTAAGACTGTAGAAAAAATATGTGTATTAGATAGAACAAAAGAACCTGGATCTATAGGAGAGCCACTTTACTTAGATGTACGAGCAGCATTTTATGGAGAACAAAATGCACCTATGATAATAGGTGGAAGATATGGACTAGGATCAAAAGACGTAGCACCATCAAGTATAAAGGCAATATTTGATAATCTAGCAAGTGCTAATCCTAAAAATCAATTTACTGTAGGTATAGATGATGATGTAACTAATACTTCTTTACCAATTGATGAAAACTTTAAGTTAGAATATAAAGACACTATAAATTGTAAGTTCTGGGGATTAGGATCAGATGGTACAGTAGGAGCTAATAAACAAGCTATAAAGATAATAGGAGATAATACAAAGAAATACGTACAAGCATATTTTGCATATGACTCTAAAAAATCTGGTGGTATAACAATGTCTCACTTAAGATTTGGAGATTCTCCTATAAGATCAACGTATTTAATAGATAATGCAGATTATATAGCGTGTCATAATCAATCTTATGTAAATCAGTATGATTTATTAAAAGGACTTAAAAAAGGTGGTACTTTTGTATTAAATACTATATGGAATGAATCTGAATTAGAAGCTAATTTACCTGCTAAAATGAAAAATTATTTAGCTAAAAATGAAATAAAATTCTACACAGTAAATGCAACTAATATAGCTCAAGAAATAGGGCTTGGCAATAGAATAAATATGATAATGCAGTCTGCATTCTTTAAATTAGCTAATATAATTCCAGAAGATGAAGCTACTAAATACTTAAAAGATTCTATAAGTAAAGCATACGGTAAAAAAGGTGAAAAGGTTGTTAATATGAACTATGAAGCAGTTGAACAAGGTAAAAATGCTTTAGTTCAAATAAATATACCTTCATCTTGGGCTACAGCTACAGATAAAAATAATAAAAAAGTACAAGAACCAGAATTTATAACAAATATATTAAGACCAATAAATGCACAAGAAGGAGATAGTTTACCAGTAAGTGCATTTAATGGGATAGAGGATGGAACATTCCCTCAAGGAACAGCTGCTTATGAAAAACGTGGGATAGCTGTTAATGTTCCTGAATGGATAGTAGAAAATTGTATTCAATGTAATCAATGTTCATATATATGTCCACATTCAACTATAAGACCATTCCTTCTAAATGATGAAGAATTACAAAATGCACCCGAAGGATTTGAAACTAAAAAAGCTATAGGTAAGGCATTTGAAGGATTACAATATAAGATACAAGTAGATACTATGGATTGTACAGGTTGTGGAAATTGTGCTGATGTATGTCCAGCTAAAGAGAAAGCATTAGTTATGAAACCTCTTGAAACTCAAACTGAAAAAGAGATACCAAATTGGGATTATGCTATTTCTAGTGTATCTGATAAAGGGCATTTAGTAGAAGGAAAAACAGTTAAGGATTCTCAATTTAAAATGCCATTACATGAATTCTCAGGAGCATGTGCCGGTTGTGGCGAGCCTGCATACATTAAGTTAGTTACTCAATTATATGGAGATAGAATGATGATAGCTAATGCTACTGGATGTTCATCTATATGGGGAGGTTCAGCTCCAACAACTCCATATACTATAAACCACGAAGGTAAAGGTCCTGCTTGGGCAAACTCATTATTTGAAGATAATGCAGAGTTTGGATATGGTATGTATTTAGGAATTAAGCAAATAAGAAATAAAATAAAAGATGATATGCAAGAATTAATATCTATGTCGGAAGCTTCATCTTTTAAAGATGTATTTGAAAATTGGATAGCTAATATGAATAATGGAGAAGCATCTAAGGAAGCGAGCAAAAAAGTAATACAAGCAATAGAAAATTGTAACTGTAGTGGAAAAGCTCAAGAATTAATAGATTCAATAATAGATAAAAAAGATTATTTAGTAAAAAAATCTCAATGGATATTAGGTGGAGATGGTTGGGCATATGATATAGGATATGGAGGTCTTGACCATGTACTTGCTTCAGGTGAAGATATAAATGTATTAGTATTTGATACAGAAATATACTCTAATACAGGAGGACAAGCATCTAAATCAACTCCAGTAGCAGCAATGGCAAAATTTGCAGCAGCAGGTAAAAGATCTAAGAAGAAAGATTTAGGTATGATGGCTATGAGCTATGGAAATGTATATGTTGCCCAAGTTGGTATGGGAGCAGATAAGAATCAAGTATTAAAAGCTATAAGAGAAGCTGAAGAATACGATGGTCCGTCATTAATAATAGCTTATGCACCATGTATATCTCATGGATTAAAAGAAGGTATGGGAAGAAGTAGCGCTAATCAAGCTCAAGCTGTTGCTTGTGGATACTGGCATTTATATAGATATAACCCTGTATTAAAAGAACAAGGTAAGAATCCATTTACTCTAGATTCTAAAGAACCTACAGAAAGTTTTAGAGATTTCTTAATGTCACAAGTAAGATACTCTGCTATAGCTAAGCAATTCCCAGATGTTGCGGAAGAATTATTTAATTTAGCTGAGAAATACTCTAAAGAAAGATATGAAAATTATAAGAGATTAGCAAGTCAAAATTAATTTATATAGCGTATATCTAAATAGATATACGCTTTAGATATACGCTTTTATAATATCGATAATATTTTTACATAATATTCAAATTTATGTTATAATTGTTTAAATTAATTTATTAACATTTATATTTAAAGGAAAATATTATTTAAAATTTAGAGAGTATAAATAGTTATGTCAAAAAACTAAAATGTTTATTATAGTGATAATTTTATTAATATCAACATCTAAGATAATAGAATTTTGTATAGATATTGTATGAGTTTAAACCTTTGGTATAGGTAAAATAGCTGATACATATCTATATGCATTAATAGATATATAATTTTAGCATCAATTGTAAATGTAAAACAAATTAAATCTATACTTTATAGAATGATGTTTTAATTTATAAATATTTTATATATTAAATAAACATATAGATAAAGGGGAATTTATTATGAGAATATTTGTATATTTTGTCATATCAATAGTATCTATAACACCTATATTAACACATATATCAGAAAATAACTATATAGCAGCTATAGTATATGGGATTTTCTTTATGTGTGTTCTACGCCCGTTTATAAAAAGATTCATGGCAAAAAGTAATTATAATTAATAAACACATTTAACTATATATGTTTTAAGAATCATTCTACATTATAAATACTAAAAGTATTTATAATGTAGAATGATTCTTAAAACATATATATCAAAAATATTAATAATAATGATATATATATTAAATAGTTAAAATTGGTAAAAAATATAATATTAAAATTATCCTATGATATAATTTTATATATATATTAATTTTGCTGGACGAGGAGAGGGAGTAATTATGAATAGTTTAAAAGAAACTTTAATTAAAGAAATACCAGTATTTAGGGAACTAGGGCACAAATTTGTTAATAAGGAAGTATCAACAGCAGAGTTTAAGGCTATGTCTGGTGGTATGGGTTCTTATGCTCAACGTGGTGGGAAAGACTTCATGATAAGACTGAGAATTCCATCAGGAATAATGAGTATGAATGAATTTAAAAAAGTATATGATTTAGCTAAAAAACAAAATTTAGATAAAGTACATTTAACAACTAGGCAAGCAATACAATTACATAGCTTATCGATAGATGGTGTTTGCGACACAATGGAAGAAGCACTAAGAAACGATATATTCACACGTGGTGGTGGAGGAAACTTTCCTAGAAATGTATCAATATCTCCATTATCAGGGGTAGATGTAGCAGAAGCATTTGATGTTACTCCATATGCAGTAGCAGTAAATAATCATTTTATGAGTAAAATAACTACATATAAATTACCAAGAAAGTTAAAAGTATCATTCTCAAGTAGTGAAAAGGATTATGGAAATAGTACAGTAGCAGACTTAGGTTTCTTAGCTATAAAAAAAGATAACAAAGAATATTTTAAAGTTTATATAGGTGGAGGGATTGGAAAAAATCCAGCAAAATCAGTAGAGTTTGATTCATTAATAAATCCTAATGAAATATTATATCATGTAGAAGCTATAACAAATTTATTTGTAGCTGAAGGTAATTATGAGAATAAAAATAAGGCTCGTATAAGATATATAGTTGATAGAATGGGAGAAGAAGAATTCTTAAGTTGTTATAAAGAGCATCTTAAGAATGTATTTGAAAGTGAAAATTTAGATATAAATATAGAATACAAAGAATATAAAAAACAAGGGATAAAAACTACTGTAAATCATAATAGATTGATATCACAAAAACAAGAGGGGCTTTATAGTGTATATTTCCATCCTATATGTGGTCAATTATCTATGACTAATTATAAATTATTAATAGATAAATTAGATAAATTAGAAGATATAGAAATAAGACTAACTATGAATGAAGGTATGTATATAAGAAATCTAAATGGAGAAGAAGCTGTTGAATTAATAAATCTTACTCAAAACTTAGGTGGAGAAACTAGGCTAGAGCAAAGTGTAGCTTGTATAGGTTCTAATATATGTCAAATAGGTATAGCTGATAGTCAAGGAATGCTAGAAGAGATAATGGATTATTTTAAAGAAAAGAACTTTACAGCTGATATACTTCCTAAAATAAGAATATCAGGATGTACAAATTCTTGTGGAACACATCAAATAGGAATACTAGGATTTGCAGGAAAGAAAAAAAGAGTAAATGATGTGATTACTGAAGCCTTTGAACTTTATATGGGTGGAGAAAAAGGTAAAGATAAGACAAAATTAGGATGTTATATAGGAGATATAACTAGAGATAATGTACCTGCATTTTTATATGAACTAGCTAAATCAGTAGAAGAGTCTAATCTGACTTATGAAGAATATATATTAGAAAATAATGAGCAGTTAAATAGTATAATAGATAAGTATTTAGTTGAATAAAGATTATTTAAAGATTAAGAGTTCCTTGAAATATTTAAATATAGTATTATAGATATAGGATAGATAGTATAAATTACTACTAAATCCTATATCTTTTTTTATATAAGAAATTTATATTCTTTTATGTATAGTAGTTTTATAGTTATTATTATTTTATAATAAACAAAAATTTATGGGATATTTGTTACTTATTTTTAGGTATTTTACTTAATATGATAATATATTATTTAATAAAGTAAAATATGTACAAATGAGATAAAGATAATAATAGGTAGGAAAACGATTTAAAAGAGGATGATTTGTAAAAAAAAATATTAAAGTATACTTAGTTGTCTGAATTTTTATAACGGTTAATTATAAAATAATGTATTTTTTATTATATAATTAAGTAACGAATAATAAAATTAGATGTTCAAGGGGGAAAATTTCATAGATGGCATATAAGAAGATACCGGAATATGAACATATTATTAACATAGATAATATAGAAAAATTCAAATGTGGGGAAATGTATGATAGTTATAACTTTTTAGGAAGTCATAAATCAAGATATAAAGGAAAAATAGGAATATGTTTTAATGTTTGGGCGCCAAATGCAAAAAATGTTTATTTAGTTGGAGATTTTAATGACTGGAATAAAGAAGCATATGCAATGAAAAATATAGAAGGAAGTGGGATTTGGACTATATTTTTAACTAATGCAAAACAAGGACAAGCATATAAATATAATGTAATCGGATGTGATGGAGTTAGTAGAATGAAATCAGATCCTTATGGGGTATTTTCAGAAAAAAGACCAAACACAGCTTCAATAATATATACAAATGATAATTATAAATGGAATGATAGAAAATGGCAAAGAGAAAAGCAAAAAATTATTCACGATGAAAATCCAATGAATATATATGAAGTTCATTTAGGTTCTTGGAAAAGAAAATGGGACGGCGAATTTTTTTCATATGAAGAATTATATGAAATGATAGAATATGTGAAAGATATGGGGTATACACATATAGAATTAATGCCTATAACTGAACATCCTCTAGACCAATCTTGGGGATATCAAACAGTAGGATATTATAGCACTACAAGTAGATATGGAACTCCAACTGAGTTTAAGGCATTTATAGATAAATGCCATGAAAATGGTATTGGAGTAATATTAGATTTCGCTTATAGTCATTTTTGTAAAGATGCTCATGGATTATATAAGTTTGATGGATCTGCACAATTTGAATATTCAGATCCTTTAAAAGCCGAAAATATAGGATGGGGAACTGCTCATTTTGATTTAGGCAAACCAGAAGTTAACAGTTTTTTAATTTCTAATGTACTTTATTGGTTTAATGAATATCATGTAGATGGAATAAGGGTAGATGCAGTTTCTAGCATGCTTTATCTAGATTATGATATTGGAGAATGGAGACCTAATAAATACGGTGGAAGAGAAAATTTAGAAGCTATAGATTTTATAAAAAAATTAAATGAAATTATTTATACTACAGTTAGCAATCCAATTATAATAGCCGAAGAATCAACAGCATGGCCTATGGTTACCGGGCCAACTTATTCAGGAGCTCTTGGATTTACATATAAATGGAATATGGGATGGATGAATGACACATTAAGATATATGGAAATGGATCCTATATATAGAAAGTATCATCATGAATTAATTACATTTTCCTTTATGTATGCATTCTCAGAGAATTTCATCTTGCCATTGTCTCATGATGAAGTAGTACATGGTAAAAAATCATTATTAGATAAAATGCCAGGTGATCCTTGGCAAAAATTTGCTTCATTAAGAACATTATATGCGTACTATATGATGCATCCAGGTAAAAAATTATTGTTTATGGGATCAGAATTTGGGCAAGGGCTAGAATGGAGATATGCATACGGGCTAGAATGGGAACTATTAGAAAGAGAACCTCATATAAAAATGAAAGATTATGTAAAAGACTTAAATCATTTATATAGAAATGAAAAAGCTATGCATGAAATAGATAATAGGTATGAAGGATTTGATTTTATAGATCCACATAATAGTGAACAAAGTATAGTAACTTTAATGAGAAAAGGTAAAAATGCAAGAGATTTTATAATAGCTGTTATAAACTTTACTCCTGTAGTTCATTATGAATATAAAATAGGAGTACCATATGAAGGGGTTTATGAAGAGATATTAAATACAGATGATGAAAAATATTGGGGATCAAATCAAACAATGAAAAATTCACAATTAATATCATATCCAGATAAGTGGCATAATCAAAATCATCACATAAAAATAAAAGTACCACCTTTAGGAGTTACATTTATAAAAGGAAAAGAACTAAAAATAGATACTATACAAATAAATCCTAATAAAAACATATCAATAGGTGGTAAAGATAAAAAAAGCATCAAAGTAAATTCTAAAACTAAAACTCAAAAACTATAAATTAGAGAGTTATAAATATTAAGGGGGATAAGTAATGAAAAAAGATATGCTAGCTATGATTTTAGCAGGGGGGCAAGGATCAAGATTAGGAGTTTTTACAAAAAGAATTGCTAAACCAGCAGTTTCGTTTGGAGGAAAATATAGAATAATAGATTTTGTTTTAAGTAACTGCTCTAATTCAGGAATAGATACCGTAGGAGTTTTAACCCAATATAGACCATTAATATTAAATTCACATATAGGAACAGGAAGTCATTGGGACTTAGATAGAATAAATGGTGGAGTACATATACTACAGCCGTATATGAATGAAAAAGAAGGAAATTGGTATAGAGGTACTGCACATGCAATACATCAAAATATGGATTTTATAGATAGTTATAATCCAGAGTATGTACTAATATTATCAGGAGATCATATATATAAAATGGATTATAGTAAAATGTTAGATCATCATAAAAAGACAGGATCAAAAGCCACAATTGGAGTAATAGAAGTATCTTGGGATGAGGCACCTAGATTTGGAATAATGAATACTAATGAAGATTCATCAATATATGAATTCGAGGAAAAACCCGCTAATCCTAAAAGTAATTTAGCATCTATGGGCGTATATATATTTGATTGGAAAATGTTAAAAGGATATTTTGAAGAAGCAGATAATAGTGGTGCAAATTATGATGATTTTGGTAAAAATTTAATACCTAAAATGTTAGAAGATCAAATACCAATGTTTGCATATCCATTTAAAGGTTATTGGAGAGATGTAGGTACTATAGAAAGCTTATGGGAAGCAAATATGGATATAATAAAATCTAATGATGAAATAGATTTAAATAGCTCTAAATGGAGAATATATACAAACACTATGTCAATGCCACCACAATACATAGGCAAAGATTCAAATATACAAAAATCACTAGTAGCAGATGGTTGTAAGATACTAGGTAAAGTAGAACATTCTGTTTTATCTCATGGAGTATCAGTAGGTAGTGATAGTGTAATAAAAGATTCTGTAATAATGCCTAATGTAAAGATAGGCAAAAACGTAATAATAGAAAAAGCTATGATAGGTGAAGGTGCAATTATAGAAGATAATACTATAATAAAAGAGCAAGATTGTATAAATGTTATATCTGAGTATGAAGTTGTAAAACCACAACTTGAATTAGAAGGGGGATTTTAATCATGAGAAGTGAATGTGTAGGAATAATAAATTTAGAAAATAAAAATGATTTAATGATGAATCAACTTACAAATGTAAGACCAATAGGATCTCTTCCAATTGCAGGAAGATACAGAATTATAGATTTTTCACTTTCAAACATGGTAAACTCAGGTATAACTAACGTAGGAATATTTGCCAAAGAAAAGTATAGATCACTAACAGACCATATAGGTAGTGGTAAAGATTGGGACTTAAGTAGAAAAACAGGAGGATTGTTTATATTCAGTCCTGAGAATACAAAGGATAGAAGTAAATATCCATATAGAAATGGAGATATATATAATATACTAGCTAATATAGATTATATAGAAAGATGCGAAGAAGAATATATATTAATAGCACCAAGTTATATGATAGGAAATATAGATTATACTAAAATGATAGAATATCATAAAGAATCAAATAATGATATTACTATGCTTTATAAAAATATAGATAATGCAGATACAGATTTTTATGAAACATCAACACTTAATATGGATGGAGATAAAGTAATTAATATAGGAACTAATATAGGTACTTCAAAAAATGCTAATGTATCTATGGAAACTTATATAATGAAACGTACTGAATTTATAAAATCTATATATAAGTGTGTAAGTGAGGGAACACATTCATATATAGAAGATTTTATAGCAGAATCTATTAATAAATTAAAGATAGGTGCATATGAATATAAGGGATATCTTAAATGTATAAACTCAATAAAATCATACTATTCAATGAAAGATGAATTACTACAAGAAGATATTGCAAATGAATTATTATATTCTGATAGAAAAATATTAACTAAGGAACAAAATCAATCTCCTACTATATACTCAGATAGTGCAAAGGTAGAGAATTCATTTGTAGCTACAGGTTGTATAATAGAAGGTACTGTAAAAAATAGTATTATATTTAGAAAAGTACATATAAAAGAAGGTGCAGTAATAGAAGGCTCAGTTATAATGCAAAACTGTACAATAGAAAAAAATGTACAATTACAAAATGTTATATTTGATAAAAATGTATATATATCAGAAGGGAAAGAATTAAGAGGAGATATAGAATATCCAGTAGTTATTGGAAAAAATACAGCTATTTAAAGGGGGAATATTTTAGTGAAAGTTCTTTATGCTACTGCAGAATGTTGGCCATTTGCAAAAACAGGGGGATTAGGAGATGTATCTTATGCATTGCCTAAGTCATTAAAAAAAGAAGGTGTAGATATTAGAGTAATACTGCCAAAGTATTCTACTATGCCAAATTACTTAAAAGAACAATTAAAAGAAGTTGCAGTATTTAGTGTAGATGTTGGTTGGAGAAAACAGTACTGTGGTCTTTTAGAAATGGATTTAAATGGAGTAAAGTTTTATTTTATAGATAATGAGTATTACTTTAAAAGAAATGGTGAAATAGCATATTTATATGGATTTGAAGATGATGCAGAAAGATACACATTCTTTAGCAATGCAGTGCTTGAAGTTATGTCTATATTAAACTTTTATCCAGATATAGTTCATTTAAATGACTGGCATACAGGTATGATTCCATTAATATTAAAAGAAAAATATAGTAAATTAAAAAGATACGCAAATATAAAAACTGTTTATACAATCCATAATTTACAATATCAAGGAGTTTTTAGTGATTCTATAATAGAGGATGTACTAGATATACCAAGACATTATTATAATAATGGAGATATTGAATACTATGGTGGAGTAAGTTTTATGAAGTCTGGTATAGTATTTAGTGATAAAGTAATAACTGTTAGCCCAACTTACTCAAATGAAATACAAACAGAATTTTATGGAGAAGGATTAGATGGCCTTCTTAAATCTAAATCTTATAAATTAAAAGGCATTTTAAATGGAATAGATTATGATTTAAATAATCCATTAACAGATAGAGATTTATTTTTCAATTATGATATAGATAGTATAGACAAAAAAATAAAAAATAAACTTAAATTACAAGAAGTTTTAGGATTAGAAATAAATGCAGATACACCATTAATAGGAATTGTATCCAGATTAGTATCACAAAAAGGATTTGATTTAATATCATATATGATGCCAGAAATAATAAGAGAAAATTTACAGATTGTTATTTTAGGTACAGGGGAATATCAATATCAATCAATGTTTAATTATTATGATTCTCACTTCCCAGAAAAAGTTTCAGCAAGAATAACTTTTGATAGTGCTTTTGCACAGCAAATATATGCAGGAAGTGATATATTCTTAATGCCTTCATTATTTGAGCCTTGTGGAATAGGTCAGATGTTGGCTATGAGATATGGAACTCTTCCAATAGTTAGAGAAACTGGTGGACTTAAAGACACAGTTATTCCATACAATAAATATACAGGAGAAGGTAATGGATTTAGTTTTAAAAATTATAATGCACATGAAATGCTTTATTGTATCAAAAGAGCTATAAGCTTATATAATGATAAAGAGAGTTGGATGAAGTTAGTTAACAATGCAATGAATACAGATAGTAGTTGGAAAAAATCAGCGATAGAATATAGAAAAGTTTATGATGAAATAGTTAACCAAAAGGGGTGATTATAGATTGGTTGAAATAAATAAAAACAATTTTAAACAAAGTTTTGAAACTAAAATGTATAGTTTGTATGCTCAATCTATAAAGGATGCTACAAATGAACAATTACTAAATGTTTTATGTAGTGTTATAAAAGATTTAATATCTAAAAAATGGATAGATAATAAGTTAGATTCTCAAAAAGAAGTATATTATTTTAGTATAGAGTTTTTATTAGGTAGACAATTAAAATCTAATTTACTAAATTTAGGGATAGAAGATGTAGTAAGAACAAGTCTAAAAGAGCTTGATATAGATTTAGATAATCTAATAAATGCTGAATCCGATCCTGCGTTAGGAAATGGTGGATTAGGAAGATTGGCTGCTTGTTTCTTAGATTCTATGGCATCTTTAGATATAAGTGGCCATGGATATGGTATTAGATATAAGCATGGTTTATTTGAACAAAAATTTATAAATGGTTATCAGGTTGAAGTACCTGATAACTGGTTAACTCACGGTGGATATGCTTGGGAAACTGTAAGACCAAATAAAGCTATAGTAGTTAAATTTGAAGGAAATATTAGTTTAGTAGATAAGAATGGGCGACTTGAAGCTAATCATACTGATTATATACCTGTAATGGCTATGCCTTATGATATACCTATAATAGGATATAGAAATAATTCTATAAATACTCTTAGATTATTTAAGAGTGAAGTTTTAAGCAGGGATTTTGGTCCATTGACAATACATGCTAAAAACTCATATGGAAGCTATGAAGATGCATTAAAATATAAATATTATGCAGAAGAAATTTCGCAAGTTTTATACCCAAATGATTCTAATTATGCAGGTAAATTATTAAGATTAAAGCAAGAATATTTCTTCGTAAGTGCAGGTATACAAGATATAATAAGAAAGTATAAGAAAAATAAATTAGATATAAAAAAATTAAATGAAAAAGTAGCCATACACATAAATGATACTCATCCTACTCTTTGTATTCCAGAATTAATGAGAATACTATTAGATGAGGAAAAGCTATCGTGGGATGAAGCTTGGAATATAACTATAAATACTATATCTTATACAAATCATACTATAATGACGGAAGCTATGGAAAGATGGCCTAAAGAAATGTTAAAAACATTACTTCCAAGAATTTATATGATTATAGAAGAAATTAATAGACGATATATAAATGAATTGAAAGAAAGTAACTATGACAATGATAAAATATATAGAATGAGTATTATTGATAATAATGATATAAAAATGGCTAACTTATCTATAGTAGGTAGTCATAGTGTAAATGGTGTTGCAAAACTTCATACAGAGTTACTTAAAAAAGAAGTATTAAAAGACTTTTATGAACATGAGCCTCAAAAGTTTAATAATAAAACTAATGGTATAGCTCATAGAAGATGGTTAATAAGCGCTAATAGCGAACTTAGTGATTTAATTACAGAATTGATATCGAAAGATTGGAAAAAAGATACAAGTAAACTTAAAGAACTAGAATCATATATAAATGATAAGACTGTATTAGATAAAATAGGTAAAATTAAATACTACAACAAAGAGAGATTAGCTAAATTTATAAAAGAAAAATATAATATAGATATTAATCCAAACTCAATATTTGATGTACAAATAAAAAGATTACATGCATATAAAAGACAATTACTAAATGCACTTCATATATTACATTTATACCATGAATTGTTAGAGAATCCTAACTTTGATATGGAGCCAAGAACATTTATATTTGGGGCTAAAGCAGCACCTGGATATTATTTAGCAAAATGTATAATAAAATTCATAAATTCTCTAGCAGATAAAATCAATAACGATCCACGAATAAATAATAAAATAAAAGTAGTATTCTTAGAAAATTATGGAGTATCAACAGCAGAACTTATAATACCTGCAGCAGATGTAAGTGAACAAATATCAACTACAACTAAAGAAGCATCAGGAACGGGTAATATGAAGCTTATGATGAATGGAGCTATAACTTTAGCTACTTTAGATGGTGCAAATATTGAAATATTTGATCAAGTAGGTAAAGATAATATAGTTATATTTGGTTTAAGTGCAAATGAAGTATTAAATTACAATAAATTTGGAGGATATTCAGCTTTAGATTTATATAATTCTAATAGAAATATAAAAAGAGTTGTAGACGATTTAATAAATGGATTTATACCGAATATGGAAAAAGAAGGTAGACAAATATATGATTCTCTAATAACTTACAATGATGAGTATTTTGTTCTTAGAGATATAGAAAATTATATAGAAGCACAAGAAAAAATAAATAAATTGTACAAAAACAAAGATAAATGGAATCAAATTACTTTGATAAATATAGCTAATTCAGGTATATTCTCAAGTGATAGAACTATAGAAGAATATGCACAAGACATTTGGTTTAAAGGGTGTGAGGAAGATGAGTAATGTAATAAACTATAGTTCTTGGAAAAATAAGGCTCCTTTTGGAGCCATAAAAATAAATCAAGGAGTAAGAATATCAGTAGAAGCAAATGAAAATTATAATTTAATAAATATAAAATGGATTATATTAAAAGATGATAATAAAGTTGGAGAAGTAGATTTAGTAAAAGAAAGTAAAAAATATTATCAAGGACAATTTAATGAATTCAATGAAACTGGATTATATTTTTATTACTTTGAAGTAGATATAGATGAAAATGGAAATAATAAAAAACTATTTTATGGTAAAAATCATGAGGATGGTAATGTTTGTGAATATTTATATGAAGAATTAAATAAATATCAAATAACTGTTCATGAGGATTTTGAAATTCCATCATGGTATAAAGAAGGTATAATGTATAACATATTCGTTGATAGATTTAACAACGGAAATAGAAATAAAAAACCGAGCAATCCAAAAAAAAATAGTTTTATATATTCAAATTGGTCTGATACACCTATGTATATAAAAGATACAAATGGTGAAATAATAAGATGGGATTTCCATGGTGGAAATCTAAGAGGCATAATAGATAAACTTCCTTATTTAAGTAAGATTGGTGTTAGCATAATATATTTAAGTCCAATATTTGAATCTTCAAGTAATCACAAATATACTACTGGTGATTATAAGACAATAGATCCAATGTTTGGAGATGAAGAAATATTAAAAGAGTTAATAGAAAAAGCCAAAAAAAGAGGAATAAATATAATACTAGATGGTGTATTTAGCCATACAGGAGCAGATAGTAAATATTTCAATAAATTTGGAAATTATGATGAGCTAGGTGCATATCAATCTAAGGATTCTAAATATAGTTCATGGTATACTTTTAATGAATTTCCAGATGATTATAAATGTTGGTGGGGTATTAAGGATCTACCTAATGTAAATGAACTTGATAAGAATTATATGGATTATATCATATATGATGAAGATAGCGTTATAAATAAATGGACTAGTATGGGAATTAAAGGTTGGAGATTAGATGTTGCAGACGAATTACCAACTAAATTTATAAAAGAACTTAGAAAAGAACTTAAAAAAAATGATCCTCAATCTATATTAGTGGGTGAAGTATGGGAAGATGCATCTAATAAGATAAGTTATAATGAAAGACGAAATTATTTTGTTGGAGATCAATTAGATTCAGTAATGGGATATCCATTTAGAGAAAATATAGTTTCGTTTTTAAAAGGAAATATAACTTCGAGACAATTAAATAATAAGTTTATGACTATAAAAGAAAACTATCCAAAAGAATCATTTAAGGCTAATCTAAATTTAATAAGTTCACACGATGTAACTAGAATAAAGACAGAATTAAATTATGATGAAGCTAAGATAAGATTAGCAGTAGCTACCCAAATGACTTTTGAAGGTGTTCCATATATTTATTATGGTGATGAAGCTGGTCTTTGTGGAGGAACAGATCCTGATAATAGAAAGACATATCCTTGGAAAAATGAAGATGAGGATATGATAGAGTTTTACAAAGAATCGATAAATACAAGAAAAAAATATAATGTATTAACTAATGGAGATACTGAATTTATAGATACAAATGATGATGATGTGTTTGGATATATTAGATTCAATGATAATAATGAAAAAATATTAATATTAATTAATAGAAGTTTAGGAAATAAAAAAATATCAATAAATATAGAAGAAAATACATTAGAAATAATAGACATTAAATATAGTGCTAAAAAATATTTAGAACTTATATCTAAGGAAAATAATGAATTTAATTTACAGATAAGCCCAAAATCTTTTAATATATTTAATGTAGTAAATCTTATTGAAGTATAGATATACAAATAAAAATACAGTTATTTTAAATCTAAAATAGCTGTATTTTTATTTGTATAAATACTTAAATATTTGTTTATAATCCTACAGAGAGTAAAAAATAAATATATATTAAAAGGCGGTATTGTATGAATAATGTAGTTTTAGTAGGAAGACTAACTAAGGACCCAGAATTAAGATATGTGGGGGAAAAAAATAACGCATTAACTAATTTTTCTTTAGCTGTAGATAGAGGATATAAAAGCTTACAAGGAGAAAATAAGGTAGATTTTATTAATATAGAAGTTTGGGGCAAACAAGCTGAAGTTTTTTGTACATATATGACAAAAGGAAGAATGGTTGGAATAGAAGGTAAAATAATAGTTGATAGATATAAAAATGAAAATGGAGAAAATAGATATATAACTAGAATTAGAGCTAATTCATTTAAATTTATAGATTCTAAGAATAAAAATATTGATGCAGTAGCTGTAGAAGAAGTGGAAGAGAATTATTACGATTCTTATAGTTTATTTAGTGAAGTTGAAACTGAAAGAGAATTATCAGTTGAAGAACTACCTTTTTAATTAATAAAAATATATATTAATGAATTTTAAATAAAACGAATTAAATAAGAATGTATAATTATTTAGTTGTAAATAAAATAAAGTAAAAATGGATAAAAACTTAATAAAATTAAAATTAATAAACTATAAGTGGACTTGTAGTTTATTTTTTTATGCACAATACATAAGATATGAGATATAATATAATTATAAATTTAAAAAAGTTCGTATATGGGGGAAGTATAATGAGAAAAAAAAGTACATTAACGAGTAAAATTTTATTAGGATTATTTTTAGGATTTATATTTGGAATCATTTTAAAACAAATGCCATCAAGTTATATAAAAGACACTGTTATTTTAGGCGGAGTTTTAAAAATACTAGGTAATGGATTTACAGCTGCTATAAAAATGATGGTAGTACCGTTAGTATTTACTTCATTAATTTGTGGAACAGCATCTATGGGAGATGTAAAGAAGTTAGGTAGAATTGGTGGAAAAACAATGTTATTTTACTTAGGTACAACAGCTATAGCTGTAATAACAGCTCTATTTTTAGGAAGTGTACTTAAACCAGGAATAGGGTTAGATATGAGTAACATGGTATCAGGTGAAGTTACAATCGGAGAATCAAAGTCTTTAGTGGATATAATATTAAATATAATACCTACTAATCCAATACAATCTTTGGCAAATGGTGAAATGTTACAGGTAATATTTTTTGCAATGCTAACTGGAGTTGCCCTAAATATAGTTGGAGAAAATGCAAATCCAATAAAGACTATATTTGAAAGTGGAAATGAAGTATGTATGAAGATGGTAAACTTAATAATGCTATTTGCTCCATATGGTGTATTTGCATTAGTTGCTAATACATTTGCTACAGTTGGAAGTGATGCAATAATAGTATTATTAAAATATATATTAGTAGTATTATTAGGAATGCTTATACATGTATTTATAGTTTATGGAGGATTATTTAAATTATTTACAAAGCAAAGCATTAAGCCATTTTTAAGTAAGTTCACACGAGTTGCTGCTGTAACATTTTCAACAGCATCAAGTAATGCATCAGTTCCTGTTAGCTTAGAGATAATGGAAGAATTAGGTGTAGGAAAAACAACAAGATCATTTACTATACCAATGGGAGCTACGATTAATATGGATGGAACAGCTATAATGCAAGGTATTGCAGCATTATTTATAGCACAAATATATGGAATAGATCTTGGAATAAATTCAATGATAACTATAGTTCTTACAGCAACATTAGCATCTATAGGAACAGCAGGTGTTCCAGGTGTTGGTATGATAATGTTATCTATGGTACTTACATCTGTAGGGCTTCCTCTTGAAGGAATTGGGCTAATAATGGGCGTTGAAAGAATTATCGATATGTTTAGAACAACTGTAAATGTAATGGGAGATAATATAGTAACATTAGTAATAGCTAATAGTGAAAATGATTTAAATTTAGATGAATATAACAAAAATAAAATAAAAGGAACTATTTAATATAAAAGATACACTCTAAAATTTAGAGTGTATCTTTTATATTATGGAATTAAATTGTAGCAAAATTTAACAAATATAATAATTATAATATTTGTTAAAAAGTTTACTTATAATATACTTTAATATTAAATAAAATAAACTTTGTATATTGAAAATACATGGATTTTAATTAAATTTTAAAACATTTTAAAATTTAAAAGTTTAGTGATATTAAACTGAATAAAAATTAATATAAACTTTTTTAAAATACTTGGATTATTATTGTTGAAATAACTGAATTGAAAAAAAATAAAAAATACTTGATAAAATATAAAAAAGTTTATATAATAAATCATGTTAGTTTAATAAAAGTAAATTTAAAGTATAAAAATAATAATCTTTTTACAAAGTTATCTTTTGAAATTTTGAAAGGAGGTTTTATGTGAATACTGAAAAATATGAAAATATAGGGTACAATGAAAAAATTCCTTTACTTAGTTTGTTAAAAAATTATAGTGAAATGGATATATCCTGTTTTGATGTTCCAGGTCATGTGAGAAGTCAGGGAGTATCTATACTTAATGATTATTTAGGTAATGAAATTATGAATATGGATATAAATTCTTCACCACTTATGGATAATGTATCAAATCCAAATGGAATTATAAAAAAAGCACAAGAATTATTAGCAAAATCATATAATGCACATAAATCTTTTTTTATAACTAATGGAACTACTCAAGCTATACATGTAATGATACTAAGTATGTTAAGTCCAGGAGATAAGATACTTTTACCTAGAAATGTACATAAATCAGTTATAAATGGATTAATTATGTCTGGAGCTACACCAATTTTTATTCAGCCTGAGTTTGATTATGATTTAGGAGTAAGTTTGAATATAAGTTTTGAGAGTGTTTATAAAGCTATATCAGATAATAGAGATATTAAATGTTTATTTTTATTGAATCCAACTTATTATGGCGCATGTTCACAATTAGAAAAAATAATAAAATTATGCAAAGATAATAATATTAAAGTTTTAGTGGATGAGGCACATGGTGCACATTTCCCGTTTCATAAGGAATTACCGCCATCAAGCATAGAGCTAGGTGCAGATATGGCAGCTATAAGTATACATAAAACTGGAGGAGCATTAACCCAAGCATCAGCACTTTTAATAAATAATACGGTAGATGATAAAAAGGTTTTACAAACTATAAATATGCTGCAGTCTACATCAGCATCTTACTTACTTATGAGTAGTATAGATGGAGCTAGATATAACTTAGATATAAATGGAGAAAGGCAATTATCTAATGCTTTAAATCTAGCTAGGTATGCAAGAAATAAGCTTAATAGGATTGATGGTATAAAGGTTTATTCACCACAGGATTTAAAATCAAAAGGTGTAGAGTTTGTAGATGAGACTAAGTTATGTATAAATGTTAAAGGCTTAAATTTAACAGGATTTGAAGTGTATGATATGTTATATAAAAATTTTTCAGTTCAAGCTGAATTAGGAGATTTGTATAATGTACTTGCACTTATATCCATTGGTACTACAAAGAAAGATGTAGATAGACTTATAAAATCTATAGAAATTATAGCTAAGACTAAAAAAAGAAGTACAAAAATAAAAGATATAGAAATAAGACAGATTAATACTGAAATAGGTATAAATCCTAGAGAAGCATTTTATGCAAAAAAAGAACTTGTAGATATAAAAGATTCATTAAATATGATATGTGGAGAATCTATAATGGCATATCCACCAGGAATACCAATTATATCTCCAGGAGAAATAATAACTTATGAGATTATAAACTACATAAATTTACTTAAAGATAGTGGAGCATATTTTACAGATGCTCAAGATAAAAAATTAAATAAAATATTAGTAGTAAATGATACTGCTAGTATCAGCTAAGGAGTGTGTTTTTATGAAATTTGAAACTTTAGGTCGTCATATATTAGTAGAATATTATAATTGTGATGAAGAAGTATTAAAAAACCCAAAGTTAATAGAGGAGTTTATGAATAACTCAGCTTTAAATGCAAAGGCTACAATAGTTGATTCTGTTTTCCATCACTTTAATCCATGGGGTGTATCAGGCGCAGTAATAATAGCAGAATCTCATTTAACTATACATACATGGCCAGAATATGGATATGCAGCAGCAGACTTTTTTACTTGTGGAGATATAGATCCATGGAAAAGCTTTGAATTATTAGAAACTCTTTTAAAAGCAGAGAAAAGTGAGTCAACAGAGATACCTAGAGGATTAACTACAAAAATACAAAAATTTGCAAAAAAAGATTTAGGCAATATTACTCATAAGCCGGAAGCTATATAAATAATAAATACCTAAATATAAATAAAAAATAAAAATAAATTTGGACTTATATTTTAGCATAAAGATAAAGAATATGCAAATTTACATAGCTAAAATATTAATATTAGATATAAATAAAAAATATAAATAGATAAATTATAAAAAATAAAAATAAATTTGGATTTTGGGAGGAAGTACTATGGAGCTTTGGTACACAGAAGAGTGGACTGACAATGTACGTTTTTCAATAAAAGTATATAATCACTTATTTAGTGATAAATCAGAATTTCAACAAGTAGATGTATTTGAAAGTAAGGAGTTTGGAAAGTTCTTAACACTAGATGGACTTATGATGGTAAATTATAAAGATGAATTTATATACCATGATATGATAGTTCATACACCTATGGCAACTAATATGAATATAAAGAATGTATTAGTCATTGGTGGTGGAGATGGAGGTACAGTAAGGGAGCTTACTCGTTACCCTCATATAGAAAAAATAGATATGGTTGAAATTGATAAAATGGTTGTAGATGTATCTAGAAAGTATATAGATATATGTGCATGTAAATTAGATGATAAAAGAGTAAACTTATATTACGAAGATGGTGTAGCTTTTGTTAGAAATGCTAAAGATGCATCTTATGATTTAATAATAGTAGATTCAACTGATCCAATAGGCCCTGGAGAAGGACTATTCTCTGTAGATTTTTATAAAGATTGTTATAGAGTATTAGGTGAGGATGGAATACTTGTAAATCAAAATGAAAGTCCTTATTTTGATTTTAATGCAAAAGAGATGAAAAGAGCTAATAATAAAATAAAGAATTTATTCCCAATAACTAGAGTTTATCAAGCTCATATACCAACATATCCATCAGGACATTGGTTATTTGGGTTTGCATCTAAGAAATTTGATCCAATAAAAAATCACAACAAAGAGGCATGGGAAAATTTAAATTTAAAAACAAAATACTATAATAGCGATATACATAAAGGAGCATTTATGCTACCGCAATATGTAAAGGATATGTTAAATGAAAATGAATAAATTTTCCAATATAAATACATTTATGGGTATGGAAAATCCTTATGATAAATCTGATATAGTCGTTTATGGAGCAGGATTTGATGGAACTACATCTAATAG
>CAJFPU010000033.1 GCA_904418825.1 uncultured Romboutsia sp.
TAAATAAAATTACTTTTTTATTTAAAGTTGTAGGTGTTGGAATAACTAAGTTCCAGCACCTATTTTTTATATTTTTAAATTTTTTTTCTTATTTTTTTACTTTTTGTAACTCCTTTGTATATATTTACTTAGACCTATTTTAAGGAGGTAAAAATGATGGAGAATAAGACGAAAATAGAAAGAATATATAAGAATAATAATAAAGAAATAAAAGTCAATCTTACGTTTAATCAGATTAGTCAAGAAACAGCAAAAAAGTTTGTAACAGACGTAGAAAATTGGTACAATACTACTATGACAAAGAGTAATCAAAAGGTGGGTTAGGATATGAATATTATTTACTTAAGAAAATCTAGAGAAGATATAAATAAAGAGGACTCATTAGAAAATCATAGAACGATATTAACTAATTTATGTAAAAATAAAGGATGGGAATATACTATTTTTGAAGAAATAGGAACTTCGGACTCATTAGAACAGCGAACAGAAATTAATAAAGTAATAAAATTGATAAATGAAGGAAAAGTAAAAAGAGTTATTTGTATGGCACTAGATAGATTATCTAGAAATCAGTTCGATAGTGCTTTTATACAAAAACTATTAATGGAGCATAATGTAGAAGTTATAACACCTTCTAAAAACTACAATCTAAATGATGATAGTGATATATTATTAAGTTCATTTGAGAATATTATATCAGCACAAGAGTATAGACTTATTAAAAGAAGGATGGCAATAGGAAAAGAAGTAAAAGCAAAACAAGGTAAAATTACTTCTGGAGTACCACCTTTAGGATATAAAAAGGATAAAAATATAAACAAAGTTCTTGTAGATGAAGAAGGAAAAAAGAAATATAGATTTTTAGTCGAAAAATTTTTAACAGGTGAATATTCTACTCATACATTAGCTATTGAATTTAATAAAAGATTTGTAGGTAATAGAGGTAAACTATCTAATAATTCAAGAATATATAAGATATTAACAAATAGATTTTATTTGGGATATGTTAAATTTAAAGGTAAATGGTATGAAGGAGAGCACGAACCGTTAATTACTTTAGAAGAATTTAAACAAATCGAAAATTTATTAAAAGGAAAAAGTTTAATAAAGAAAAGAGAAGGATATATTGAGGTGAAAAAATTATCTCAAATTTGCAAATGTGCTTTATGTGGTCATACTTTAACTATAAAAAAAGACAAGTATGGTAATGTAGCAAGATGCTGGTATGTATACCCAGATGGTACAAGGTGTAAATTTAGTTCTGTAAAAGAGGATTTAATTTTAGATAATTTAAACTATGCTTTAGATACTCAAATTAAAATTTTAGAGCAGGCTTATTTAAACAAAGATAATGATAATAGAAATATAATTATAAATCAATTACAAGAACAGATAGAAGATAATAAACTTCTTATAGATAGACTTAATATTAAAAAAAATAATACAATCAGTTTAGCACAAGAAGGTATTATAGACTTAGCTACTACTAAAGGAGAGTTAAACAAATTTAATTTAGAAATAAAAAATTTAGAGGAAAATATAGAATTATTAAAAGATAAAATAGAAAATAATAATATAGATAATAAACAACGTTATGAAAGTTTTAAAGAAGTATATGACACGTTAAAAAATGCTGTAGATGCAGAAGCATATAATACAATATTAAGAAAAATAATTAAAAAAATAGAAATACACCATTTAAAAAAACAAGATGTAAATATAAATATAGAATTTTTATAAAAATCGTAACCTATGTTACGGTTTTTGTTTTTCTTTTAAATTATAATGTGTATATAAAATAAACATTAATAATATCGGAGGAATAAAATATGAATGAAAAAAGCTATATTATGTATTGCTATCAATGCCAAGAAACAGCAGGATGTAGTGGATGTACAAAATTTGGAGTATGTGGAAAATCACCAGATTTAGCAAGAATGCAAGATTTGTTAATATATACAACAAAGGGTTTATCAGAGGTTACAACAAGACTTAGAAAAGAAGGAAAAGAAGTAAGTAAAGATGTTAACCATTTAATAACTATAAACTTATTTACTACAATAACAAATGCAAACTTTGATGATGAAGTATTCTATCAAAGAGTTAAAGAAACTTTAGCTACTAAAGAATCTTTATTAGCTAAGTTAGATAATAAAGAAAACTTATCAGAAGCAGCATTATGGAATGCAGCATCAAATGAAGAAATGGATGCTAAAGTAAATTTATTAAGCAAAATAAAAGATGCTATACTTAAAAATGGAAAAGAAGAAGTAAATATAGATAAAATACTAGATGAAAAATCTACTAAAGTTGGAATACTTGAAACTAAAGATGAAGATATAAGAAGTCTAAGAGAGTTAATAATATATGGACTTAAAGGTATGTCTGCATATATGAAGCATGCTAATGCACTTGGGTATGATAGTGAAGATATAAATGCATTTATGCAAGCTACTTTAGCAAAAACTTTAGATGATAATTTAACTGTAGATGAATTAATAGCATTAACTTTAGAAACTGGTAAAGTAGGGGTAGATGGTATGGCTTTACTTGACAGTGCAAATACAGGAACTTATGGACATCCAGAAATAACTAAAGTTAATATAGGAGTTAGAAATAACCCAGGTATCCTTGTATCAGGACATGATTTAAAAGACTTAGAATTATTACTTAAGCAAACAGAAGGAACAGGAGTAGATGTTTATACTCACTCAGAAATGTTACCAGCTCATTACTACCCAGCATTTAAAAAGTATTCTCACTTTGCAGGTAACTATGGAAATGCTTGGTGGAAGCAAAAAGAAGAGTTTGAAAGTTTTAATGGGCCAATATTAATGACTACAAACTGTATAGTACCACCAAAAGATAGCTATAAAGATAGAATATACACTACAGGAGCAGCTGGATTTACAGGTGTTAAGCATATAAAAGGTGTAAGTGAAGATAATAAAGATTTTTCAGAAATAATAGAACAAGCTAAAAAATGTGCTCCTCCAACTGAAATAGAAACTGGAGAAATAGTAGGTGGATTTGCACATAATCAAGTATTTGCACTTGCAGATGCAGTAGTAGATGCTGTAAAAACTGGAGCAATAAAGAAATTCTTCGTAATGGCAGGATGTGACGGAAGAGCTAAGTCAAGAAATTACTATACTGATTTTGCTTTAAGCTTACCAAAAGATACAGTAATACTTACTGCAGGATGTGCTAAATACAAATACAATAAATTAAACTTAGGTGATATAAATGGAATACCTAGAGTATTAGATGCAGGTCAATGTAATGATTCATACTCATTAGCACTTATAGCACTTAAACTAAAAGAAGTATTTGAACTTGAAGATATAAATGAATTACCAATAGCATTTAACATAGCTTGGTATGAGCAAAAAGCTGTAATAGTTTTATTATCATTATTATATTTAGGAGTTAAAAACATACACTTAGGACCAACATTACCAGCATTCTTATCACCAAATGTAGCTAAAGTTTTAGTTGAAAACTTTGGTATAGGTGGAATAACTAATGTTGAAGATGATTTAAAAATGTTTTTACAATAGATATTAACTTAAAGGAACTAGCTAATAGAGGTTAGTTCCTTTATTTATTTAAAATATATTAAAATCAAAGTCATTTAACTTATCTTTAGTTTAGTAAAACTAAATAAAACAAAAATTTATATAAACATAAAGTTATATATACTAAACTTAAAAAATTTTTAATCTAAACTTTTAAGAAACTGTATATAAGTGAAACTATTGGAAATACTGGTTTTGAAAAGTTAGAAATAAAAATACATAAAAATACACAGAAATAGCTTGAAATAAAAATGAAAATATTTTATAATATTTCGTTTACAAAAACGCACTATACAAACTAAATTCAAGTGTATATAATATTAATAAATCAAAAAGAAAAGGAAGGGATATTTGTGGAGAAGCGGACGCACGCAAAACACATAATATTAATATTACTTGGATCATTAATATTATCATTTGGAATTTATAATTTAAATTATCAAAACAATATAACAGAAGGTGGAGTATTAGGACTTTTATTACTACTAAAAAACTTATTCAATATAGAGCCTTCAGTAGCCAATCTAATAATAGACATAGTATTATTTATAATAGCATACAAATTCTTTGGAAAACAATTCTTAATACACTCAATAATAGCAACTTTTAGTTTTTCAATATTTTATGAAGTTTTTGAATATATAGGACCATTAATACCAGTATTAAATAGTAAATTTATAGTTACCATACTTTCAGGGTTATTTGTAGGAGTTGGAGTGGGAATAATTGTTAGAAATGGAGCTGCAGCAGGTGGAGATGATGCTTTAGCAATTATAATTTCTAAAATTACATCCTTAAATATAGGTAATGTTTATATGATAGGAGATGTAGCAGTATTGATGTTATCCCTAACATATCTATCAGCATATGATATATTCTGGTCACTTATAGCTGTGAATATAAGTGGGAGAACTATAGATTTTATATATAATTTTAATAAAAGTAAATTAGCAAAAATATAAAAATAAGGAGCTATTTAAAATATAAAACCTTTAGATAGCTCCTTATTTTTGTATTATCTTTTAATTAAATGAACTAAGTATAAGATATTAATAATAAATTAACTCATAAATTAAGAATCTTTCTTGATTATCACTTTTATATAAATTATCTAACCTAACTTCTTTTGTTTGTATAAATGGTGTACAGTTTTCTAAGTAATAGATATAATCTTCTGATGGATAGTAAAGTATTATATCTATCTTTCTAGGATTATTTTCAAATGATCTTAATATATTTTCTACAACCTTCATAAATATATGAATTGAAAATGGATTAAAGAAATAAAATTTATTATCTTTATCATTTATCTCATATTCTTGGGCTAAAGTACATAAGAAATTAATTTTATCTTTTTCTCTTTTATTTTTTTTTAAATAGCCCTTTTTATTTTCTATACATTGGTTATAAAATTTTGTATCCATTTCTATTCCTAAAACATTACACTTATAATTATAATTTAAATAAAAATTAAGTCTTCCTTTTCCACAACCAAAATCAATTATAAAGTCATTTTCATTTATATAATAATTTTCAAATAATTTATCTAATGCAAAATAAGGAGTTGGCTCATATGGATGATAACACTTTTTAGTTTCATCCCAACTTTGATCTCCTATCGTATTTATATTAAGTAATTCTTCATAATATCTTTCTTTCATATGTTTCCTTCCTGCTTTTTATTGTTTTCTTATTTAAGATTATTATAATATTATTTTTTGTCAACTAATTATTAAGATAATATTTTATAAATATTATATATAATTTAATTATTTTTATTGAAAATTATATATCTAATAGCTACGATTATATTAACTTCTAATTAAAAAATAAAGATTAGGGAGGGAAAGATATGAGTTTTAATTTCAATAAAATTATAGATAGAACTAATAATTTTTCAGCAAAATGGTCTGAAATGAATAAAAACTTTGGTAGTAATGATTTACTTCCAATGTGGGTTGCAGATATGGATTTTTTAACTGCACCTTGTATAATGGAAGCGTTAAAAGATAGACTTGAACAAGGAATATTTGGATATACAACTAGACCATCTTCCTATAATGAATCTATAGTAAACTGGCTTGATAATAGATTTAGTTGGAAAATAAAAAAAGAATGGTTAATGTTTAGTCCTGCAGTAATAACTAGTATTAGTTTATTAATACAAAATTTAACTCAAAAAAATGATAAAATAATGATTCAAGAACCTGTTTATAGCCCATTTCATAATATTGTTGAGTTAAATGAAAGAGATTTAGTTATAAGTCCTTTAATAAAATTGGATGATGGAAGTTATATTATGGATTATGAAGATATAGAAGCTAAAATTAAGGACGTTAAAATATTTATACTTTGTAACCCTCACAATCCAGTTGGTAGAGTTTGGACTCGTGAAGAATTAACTAGATTAGGGCAAATATGCTTAAAGCATAATGTGATAGTTATATCTGATGAAATACACAGTGATATAATATTAAAAAATCATAAACATATTCCATTTGCATCGATTTCTAAGGAGTTTTGTAAAAATACTATAACTTGTATGGCCCCAACTAAAACTTTTAATTTAGCTGGACTTCAAAGTTCATTTTTAGTAATGTCTAATCCTTATTATTATGAAGTTATGGATAGAGCTTTTTCAACGTTAGATATAAAAAGAAATAATGCATTTAGTTTAGTAGCAACAGAAGCTGCTTATAACTATGGTGAAGATTGGTTAGATGAATTAATTAAGTATATAGAAGATAATGTTGATTTTGCCATTGAATATATAAAAACTAATATGCCTAAATTAAAAGTTAAAAAGCCTGAAGGAACTTATTTACTTTGGGTTGACTTTAATAGTCTTAATGTAGACGAAAAAGATTTAAAAGATGCTTTAATAAATAAAGGCAAGGTTGCATTAAACAGTGGATCTTCTTTTGGAATAGGAGGAGATGGTTACTATCGAATAAATTTAGCTTGTCCTAGAGCCATGGTATTAGAAGCTCTTAAGAGAATTGAATTTGCTATAAACTCTCTATAAATAAAAAAGGTGAACTATAAAAATAGTTCACCTTGATTTTTAGCATCCGCATCCTTTGCTTGAGTTGCATCCATATTGATTATTATAATTGCATCCATATTCATTATAATAATCGCATTCATCATAACAATTATTTTCTGCATTATATCCGAAATCATCTAGATTACATCCAAAATCATCTTTATAGCAATCTTTATAGCAATCACTTGCTTGTTGTAAACAACATTGAGCCTCTTCCATTAATTCTTGAGCTGAGCTTGCAGCATTTTCATAGCATGCCCAAAGTTCATTAGCTTTTTTACATTCCTCTATAGCTTGTTGTTTTAGTGATTCTGCTCTTTTTTCTGCTTCTTGTGCTTCTTTAGCAATTTTATTTGCTTTATTCATAGCAAATTCTGCTTGTTGACATTTTTGGTTTGCCATTTCTTTGTATTTATTACATTCTGATATACAACTATTATTGTATTGAGAATTACATGATAAATTTTTATTATTATATACATTTTGATTACAAGAGTTATTACATTTGTTACTTTTTTTCATATTTTTATGTCTCATTAAATAACCACCTTTTAAGCTGATATTTTAGGTAATTTTACTATTACCTATTAACATATTATTCATTTAGTCAAAAACTGTGATATGGTTATTATTTATTATTTTTATTAAGATTAAAAAATAGACTTAAAATATATAATTTATTTAAATTATTATCTAATTAACCCAACGTTATCAATAAATTTAAAATGTTTATCATTTACTAACATATTAAATAATTCATCATTATTATATTTGAAGAATTTATTTAAGCAATAACTTAATTCATCTTCTAATTTATCATATTCATTATACATATCAAGAGGAGTAGAATACATTATCATTTCTTCTCTAATTTTATCTAAATCAACTAGGTCTTGAGCAAAAGATATATCTAATTTATTTGTTAAAATCATTTCTTTAACAACAGAAGTTAACTCTGATTTATTAGAAAAAGCTATAGTTATATTAGTGTTATTAAAATTGATTACACTTTTATTTATATCTTCATAAATATTTTCTAGATTATCATCAATATAATTATGGAAATTTTCTTTACTAAATGATTTGTATACATCTTCTACTATCAAATTATTTATATGATCTTGCCAAAGGATAATAGCAAATTTAGAATCACTTACATATTCAAGTTTATTACCTAAATTATCATAAATTTTTGGATAATAATTGTTTTTATATTTTGATACATTACATCTAAAAAAATATCCTTCCTTATCTTTAGGCAATAAATCTATTATAAAGTTTTCTATTTCATTTCCTAAATAAATATTAAAAGATTTAAACTTATCTTTATAAAATTTTATATTATTTAAATCTATATTTGAAATTTTATTTTCATAAGCTAAATCAAATATCTTTTTATTATATATTTTATTTAATATATTATTAATTTCTAAATTATAGTTAAATTTCATTCAAGCCTCCTAAGTTAAACAATGAGTAAAAATATATCTATATTAAAATAATTATAAATTATTTATACCCCAATTATATAGATTTAAAAAAGTAAATAAAATATTAATATAATAAATTTAGTAAAATAATAAGAAAAAATTTACTGAAAATTATTGGCAAACGTTTCTCGTGGTGATATAATAAAATTAATAAAAGAATAGAGATATAAAGAGAAGATATTGAAAAGAGAGGGATATATATGAATAAATTAACATTTAGGGAAAAGTATTCTTATGGAATCGGTGCTTTAGGAAAAGATTTAGCATATGCAATAGTAGCAACATATTTAATGGTTTACTTTACAGATGTAGTTGGATTAAATCCAGCATTTGTAGGTACATTATTCTTAGTAGCAAGACTTTGGGATACAGTAAATGACCCAGCAATGGGAATGATAGTTGATAATACAAGAAGTAGATTTGGGAAATTTAGACCATGGATATTTATAGGTACAATATTAAATGCAGTTGTTATAGTATTTTTATTTAGAAAACCAGATTTAGAAGGATTACCTTTATATGCTTATTTTTCAATAATGTATATATTATGGGGGATGACATATACAATAATGGATATACCTTATTGGTCAATGATACCATCTTTAACTAGTAGCAAAGAAGAAAGAGAACAAGTATCAGTAATACCTAGAATATTTGCAAGTACAGCTTGGTTAATAGTAGGTACATTTGGTCTTTCAATAATTTCAAAATTAGGAAATGGTGACACAATAAAAGGATATTCAGTGTTTGCTATAGTTGTAGCTATAGTATTTATAATATCTACAATGATAACTTGTTTAAATGTTAAAGAAAGAGTAGAAACATCTAAAAATACTGAAAAAGTAAACTTTAAACAAGCTATAAATATAATAAGAAAAAATGATCAATTAGTAGTATTTATAGGAATAGTTTTATCAATGAACTTAGTTATGCAAATATCTGGTACTATGGCTATATATTATTTTAGATATGTTTCTGGAAAAGAAAGCTTATTCTCAGTATATCAAGCTTTTGCTGGTATAGCAGAAATATCAGGGCTTATATTATTACCTATGTTAACTAAGAAAATTGGTAGAGAAAATGTATTTAAATTAGGAAGTATATTACCGATAGTAGGTTTCCTAATATTATTTGTAGCAGGAATAATTGCACCACAAAATGCTATATTCATAGCAATAGCAGGAACAGTATTAAAATTAGGTAGTGGATCCTTATTAGGTTCTACAACTATAATGCTTGCAGATGTTGTTGATTATGGAGAATATAAATTAGGTACGAGAAATGAAAGTATAGTATTTTCTGTACAAACTTTATTAGTTAAAGGTGCGTCTGCAGTAGCTGGATGGTTAGTTGGTGTTGGTTTATCTTTAGTAGGATATGTAGCAGGAACAACTCAAACTGCAACAACTATACTTGGAATGAAAGTAATAATGATATGGATACCTATAGCTTGTGCAATAGTAATGTATGCTATATATAAATCTAAGTACAAAATAAATGGTAAATTCCATGATAAAATGCTAGCAGAATTAGAAAGAAGAAAAAGTGAAAATATTGATAATGTTATGTAGATAAAATAAGCTATTTCAAAATAAAATTTAGTAGTTATTCTATTTAATCTTTTATTTTGAAATAGCTTTTTCTATTAAATAATATAGAAATTATACTACAATTGATAAGTAAGTAAAAATTTTAGTAAAAATAAGTAAAATATATTTACATAGAAAACGATATTTTGTTATTATAGATTTAGAATAAAAATAAATTATTGGGAGGAATACAAATGTATTTAGGAGTAGATTACTATCCAGAACATTGGGATAAAAATATGATAGATAAGGATCTAGATAATATATTAGAACTTAACTGTAACGTTATAAGAATAGGGGAATTTGCATGGCATATGATGGAAAGTACTGAAGGTAATTTTGACTTTTCATATTTTGATAGAGTAATAGAAAAAGCTAAGAAAAAAGGACTTAAGGTTATATTTGGTACACCAACTGCAACTATGCCGGCTTGGTTAGCTAATAAATATCCAGAAGTTTTAAGTGAAGATGAGTTTAACCATAAAAGAGTATTTGGAGGAAGAAGACAATACTGCTTTAACAGTAAAACTTACTATAAATACTCAGAAAAAATAATAAGAGAATTAGCAAATCATTATAAAAATGAAGAAAATATAGTAGCATGGCAAATAGATAATGAATTTGGTCATGAAGGTAGTGATTTATGTTACTGTGATTCATGTAAAAAAGAATTTAATGAATACTTAAAGAAAGAATATGATAATGATATAAATAAATTAAATGAAACTTGGGGAACTATATTTTGGTCTCAAACATACAACAATTTTGAAGAAATACCACTTCCAAAGCCAACAATAACAACTCATAATCCATCACTTCGTATGGAACATGAAAGATTTAGAAGTGTAAGTATAGAAAAGTATGCAAAATTCCAAGTTGATTTATTAAAAGAAATATTAGGAAAAGATTCTGTAATTATACATGATTTTTCTGGAGGATATTTTGATAAGAGCTACGACTTTTCTAAAGTAGGAAAGCATATAGACGTAGTAGCATACAACAACTATCCAGTATGGGGTGGTCAAAAAGAACCAATTCCTGCATGGGAAATAGCTTGTGGCCTAGATTATATGAGAGGAATAAAAGGTCAAAACTTCTGGATAACAGAAGCTATAATGGGAGCACAAGGACATGATGTTATAGGATACTTACCAAGACCAAGACAAGCTAAAATGTGGTCATATCAAGGAATAGCTCATGGGTGTAGTTCACTTATGTATTTTAGATATAGAGGAGCAACTAAAGGTGCTGAACAATACTGTTACGGTATAATTGATCAAGATAATGTAAAAAGAAGAAAGTTTTATGAAGTTCAAAGTTTCTTTAAAGAAATGAAGGAAAATGAAGCTTTAACTCAAACTGAAGTTAAATCAGATGTAGCTGTAGTTTATGATTATGAATCTATGGCAAGCTTTAGAATACAAAGACAAAGTTTCTTAATGGATTATAAACAAGAAGTATATAGATTATACAGACCATTTTATAAGAAAAATATAAATATGGATGTTATACCAAGTGATTCTGATTTTGATAAATATAAAGTACTTTTACTACCAGTTATGATAGTACATAAAAAAGAAGTTCAAGATAAAGTAAGAAAATTTGTAGCAAATGGTGGTACAGTAGTATTTACTTACAGAACTGCAGTTAAAGATTATTATAATAATTTAACATTAGGACAGTTTAATCCAACTTATTACACTGATTTAGTTGGTGGATACGTTGAAGAAGTTGAATCATTACAAGATGATCAAGTAGCTAAACTTATAGGAAATGAAGACTTTGAAGGTATAAATGGAACAGCTACAGTATTTAGAGATATGTTAAAGACTACTACAGCTAAAACTTTATTTAAATATGAAGATGAATTCTTTGAAGATTTAGCAGCAGTAACTTTAAATGAATATGAAGGTGGAAAAGTTTATTACATAGGAAGTGGAGCAGACAACACTATAATGGATGCTATAACTAATAAAATAATAAATGAATCAAAACTTGATACGATAGAATCAGAAGATGGTGTTGAAGTAGTAAGAAGAAGTTTAAATAATGAAGAGTACTACTTTGTTATGAACCATACATCAAATGAAAAGAAATTTAAAAATGAAATATTAAAAGCATATGAAGCTAAAATAATAAAAGCTTAAAGATAAAATGGAGGATATTATGGGAATATATATAAATGATGAGAGAAAACTATTTTCTTTAACTACAAAAAATACAGAATATGCATTTTGTATAGATAATGAAGGACTAGTTAGACACTTATATTGGGGAAATAAAATAAATAGTCCACAAGATTTTGATATACCAGTATTAACTGAAGTATCAACTAACGATCCAGTATATGAAATAACAAAGGAAGAATATCCAGTATATGGTGGTCTTAGATATAAAGAAAATTGTTTAAAAGTTAGCTTTGAAGATAAAACAAGAGATATAGTTTATAAGTATGTAGGACACAGTGTAAAGGAAAATGAACTTGTTATAAACTTAAAAGATGCCCATTATAATATAGAAATAGATTTACACTATATAGTATTAGAAGATGTTGATTTAATAGAAAGATATTCAGTAGTAAAAAATAATGAAAAAGAAGCTTTAGCTATAGAAAACATAGCAAGTGGACAAGTTCATATACCACATGAAAACTTAACGTTTAGAAATACTCATGGTTACTGGGGAGCAGAACAACAAATGTTTTCTCAAAAAGTAAGCTATGGAAAATTATATTTTGAAAATAGAAAAGGTATATCAGGACATAATCACAATCCATACTTTATATTAGATAAAGATGCAACTGAAACTAGTGGTGAAGTTTACTTTGGTGCATTAAAATTAACTGGAAACTTTAAAGGTGTAGTTGAACAAACTCCATATGGTGAAACTTTAGTTCAAATGGGAATAAATGACTTTGACTTTTTACTATATTTAGAAAATGGTCAAAGCATAGAGACTCCTCATATGGTAATAGGATATACAGATAAAGGTTTAGAATGTATGAGTCATAATATGCATGACTATGCTAACAAATACATATTAAAAAATAAAGATATAAGACCTGTACTTTACAATTCTTGGGAAGCTATGGAATTTAAAGTAAATGCAAAAGAACAAATAAACCTTGCAAAACTTGCAAAAGAAATAGGAACTGAATTATTTGTTGTTGATGATGGATGGTTTGGTGAAAGACACAGTATAGAAGATGGTTTAGGAGACTGGTATGTAAATGAAGGTAAATTCCCTAATGGTCTAGAAGAACTTATAAAAGAAGTTAAAAATATGGGAATGAAGTTTGGTATATGGTTTGAACCTGAAATGGTAAATCCATTAACTAAATTATATAAAGAACATCCTGATTGGATATACCAATTTGATAACAGAGAAGGTAACTTATCAAGAGGTCAATTTGTACTTAATATGACAAAGCCTGAAGTTGAAGAATTTGTATTTAATATGTTAGATGATTATTTAACAAAATATGATATAGATTATATAAAATGGGATGCAAATAGACCAATGTCAGAACCAGGAGCTAAAAACTTAGGAAAACAAGAAAGAAGCTTATGGCTAAAGCATATACAAGCAGTTTACAAAATAGTAGATAGATTAAGAGAAAAGCATCCTAACGTATTATTTGAAGCTTGTGCATCTGGTGGAGGTAGAATAGATTTAGGAATGCTAACACACTTTGATGATTTCTGGACAAGTGATAATACAGATGCATATGATAGATTATTTATACAAGATTCATACTCTTATATATATCCTATAAAGGCTATGAGAGCTTGGGTTACAGATTGTCCTAACTTCTTATCAAAGAGAGTTATACCTATGGAATTTAGATTTGATAGTTCTATGATGGGAACACTTGGAGTAGGATGTAACTTACTTAAATTAAGTGAAGAAGAATTAAATATATGCAAAGAAAAAATAGCTCAATATAAAGAAATAAGACATATAGTTCAAGAAGGTAGGTTCTATAGATTACAAGGTAATTTAGTAGATAATGATTATCATATATTTGAATATGTAAATAAAGATGAAGCATTATTATTTGTATTCTTGCCACAATCTAAAGTAGGTCATAGATTTACAAATGTAAAATTAAGAGGACTTGATGAAAATAAAGATTATAAATTTAATTTATTTGGTCAAGATATAGTTAAATCAGGTAGATATTTAATGAACCATGGTTTAACTGTTAAACTAGAAGGAGATTATGCAAGTTTAGTTCTTTATATAAGAGAAGCTTAATAATAAAAAGGATATCCAATGGATATCCTTTTATATTATAATATTTAAAACATATAGAATAAGTATTGGACTATAACATATAGGGCAGATAAGCCAACTAATCCATAAATTATACGACTTATTGAACTTACACTTCCAAATTTTCCACTTCCGGCTAAAATAGCAGCGACTAAATCGAATTTAAATAAGCTGACAAGACCCCAGTTGATTGCACCTATTAATACTAATATTACGGCAATATTATAAAGTATACCCATAATTATGATGATAAGATTGACCTATATGGTAATCTTAGCATTTCACCTCCTGAATGTATTAATAATATATTTAGTATATATTCCCCATAGTTTATTAAAAATATGTAAAATATAGAAAAACTTTAAATAAATAAAAGAAATCACAAAAAACAGGTGATATATTTAGAAAAATATAAATGTGACATAAATATACAAATCTAATTTCAAATATTCGATTATTAAATATATTTTAAATTGTTTGACAATTTTAAGTGAGTAATATACTATTAATACATAGAACTAATTTTTTACGTTATAAATTACGCTACATATAAAAAGGGGGAATAAAAATGAACAGTTCAGTAGCACAAAAAACAGAGAAAAAAACGTTTCTACAAAAGTTTCTAGACTTTGTGGAAATAGGAGGGAATAAACTTCCACATCCCGTAACATTATTTGCAATGTTATGTGTTGGGGTAGCTATAATATCAGCAATAGCAGCTGGAATGGGGTTATCAGTAGAGGCGGATATATTAAATAGAGCGACAAATGAAATAGAAACGACAGTAGTATCTGCAGTATCATTACTTAATGGTGAAGGATTTAAGTATATGCTTGAAAATGCAGTAACTAACTTCACAGGATTTGCTCCACTTGGAGTTGTTTTAGTTGGTATGCTAGGTATAGGAATAGCGGAAAGTTCAGGATACATAGGAACATTACTTAAGAAGGTAGTTAGTATAACTCCATCTAAACTAATAGTTCCAACAGTAGTGTTCTTAGGTATAATGTCGAATATGGCATCAGATGCAGGATATGTAATACTTATACCACTTGGAGCATTAATATTTATGGCTTATGGAAGACATCCACTTACAGGTATAGCAGCAGCATTTGCTGGGGTATCTGGAGGATTTAGTGCAAACTTACTTATAGGTACTATAGATCCAATGCTTGCAGGTATAACTAATGAAGCTGCACATATAATAGATCCAACAGTAAATATTTCACCAATGGCAAACTATTTATTTATGTTTGCATCAACATTCTTAATAACTATACTTGGGACTATAGTAACTACTAAAATTATAGAGCCAAGACTTGGAAAGTATGAAGGTAGTTCAGTACAAGATTCAGATTTACAAAACTTAAGTGATAAAGAAAAGAAAGCTATGACAGTTGCAAACATTACATTTGTAGCAATGGTAGTTGGAGTAATAATATTAATAGCAATGCCAAATTCATTCTTAAGAAACTTAGAAGCAGATAGTTTCTTAAATTCGATAATAGATAATTCAACATTTATGAATGGACTTATACCAATAGTTGCAATTTTATTCTTTGTTCCATCAGTAGTTTATGGTAAAATAGCTGGAACTGTTAAAAATGAAAAAGAAGTAGCAGCTCATATGGGTAAAGCAATGAGTTCAATGGGAGGATACTTATGTTTAGCATTTGTTGCATCTCAATTTATAAGTTATTTTAACTACACTAATTTAGGTACTATAATAGCTGTTAGTGGAGCAGAAATTTTACAATCTGCAAACATTGGTGCTATACCACTTCTTATAGGATTTATATTAATAACAGCATTTATAAACTTATTTATGGGATCGGCTTCAGCTAAATGGGCAATAATGGCACCAGTATTTATACCAATGTTTATAAAATTAAATATAGATCCTGCAATAGTTCAAACTGCATATAGAATAGCAGATAGTTCAACTAACTTAATATCACCACTTATGAGTTATTTTGCAATGATTATAGTATTTACTCAAGTTTATGATAAGAAAGCTGGTATAGGAACTATAACATCTTTAATGTTACCTTACTCAATGACTTTCTTAATATCTTGGAGTATAATGTTTATATTATGGATGGTAGCTGGAATACCTTTTGGATTCTAGTAAATATGAAAAAGTGTCTATATATTAGGCACTTTTTTATATTTATTAGATTATATATATGTTAAAAAGTATTATATATATATTTATAAAGCTAGATTTTATGAAGTGAATTTTCCTATAAATATAGTTTAATTATAATATATATGGTAAAATATTAGATTAATAAATCTAATATAAAAGAGGTAGTTATATGAATTATAAATTTGGGCTTCCTGTTGAAATAATATTTAAATGTGGAGCAGTTAAAAATATAGATAAAGTAATAAAAGATAATAATTTTAAAAAAGGAATATTAATATCTAGTGAGAAATTTATAAAAAGTGAAGAAGGTTTTGAATTTATAAAAATATTAAATGAAAAGATAGAAAGAGTACATTTTGGAATAAGCGCAAATCCAACTATAGAAGATGTAGAAAATACAACTAATGCTATAAAAGATAGTAATGTAGATTTTGTTATAGCATTAGGTGGAGGAAGCATACTAGATTGTGCAAAAATATCTTCAGCTATGGCAGCGATGGATACTAATATAAGATATTTCTTAGAAAATAAATTAGATATAAATAAAAATATACCAGTAATAGCAATACCTACAACAGCAGGTACAGGAAGTGAAGTTACTAGTGTTTCTGTTATAAGTGATACATATACTGAAGAAAAATTTCCTATAAAATCAGAGTATCTACTTCCTAAAATAGCAATAATTGATCCTAAATTAACACTTACTGTACCTAAAAATGTTACAGCAAGTTCTGGTATAGATGTATTATCACATGCATTAGAATCTTATTATAGTAAAAATAACAATCCTATATCAGATATTTTAGCTATAGAATCAGTAAAGCTTGTTATGAACAACTTAAAAAATACAGTTGATAACCTTAATAATATAGAATATAGAGAAAATATGTGCCAAGCATCACTACTTGCTGGAATGGCCTTTTCTGTTACAGGTACAGCTGCGTGCCATGGAATTTCATATCCATTAACTAGTAAGTATAACATTCCTCATGGTGAGGCATGTGGTCTTACTCAAGATAAAGTATTATTATTAAATTCAACAGTTGAGTTTGATAGAATTGATAAATTAAGTAAAGAAGTTGGAT
>CAJFPU010000034.1:0-2162 GCA_904418825.1 uncultured Romboutsia sp.
TCTATTTTTAATATAGCATTTTTATTTATGTTAGGCATACTTTCATAAGACTCTTCATCACCTAAATCTTTATAGTTTTCTTTCCATCCTAAGCTATTTATTTTATTACCTTTAGCTATAAATATTTCACCTTCTATATTTCCTTTTACTTTTGTCTCTGTATATTCAAAAGGTGGACACAATACACTTAAAAATCTTTTAACAACAAGATCAAATATCTTTCTCTCTTTATCACTTAAGTCACTTATAAATACTCTTTCTTCTGTAGGTATTATTGCATGATGATCACTTACTTTTGAGTCATCAACAAATGATTTATTTGATTTTATATTTGATTTAAGTAATTTATTACAAATTTTAGAATAATCACTTATATTAACAGCTTTTATTCTATCCTTTAATGTATCTATTATATCACTTGTTAAATATCTTGAATCTGTTCTTGGATATGTAAGTATTTTATGATGTTCATATAGTTTTTGCATTATTGATAATGTTTCTTTTGCTGAAAATCCATATATTTTATTTGCATCTCTTTGTAATTCAGTTAAATCATATAATGCAGGTGAATATTTTTTCTTATCAACTTTATTAACTTCTATAATTTCTAAATCTTTATTCTTTATCTTTTTAGATATATTCTCTATCTTATCTTTACTAAATGTTGATGTTGAATTTTTCTTATCATGCCAAGTAAATTTTATTGTTTCATTTGATATTTTAGCATTTACTTCTAATGTATAGTATTCTCTTGGCGTAAAATTTCTTATTTCTCCTTCTCTTTTATGTATCATTGCAAGTGTTGGAGTTTGTACTCTACCACAAGAAAGTTGTGCATTATACTTTGTTGTAAGAGCACGTGTTGCATTTATTCCAACAATCCAATCAGCTTCAGCTCTTGCGATTGCTGAATTATATAGATTTTCATATTTTGATGCTTCTTTTAAATTTTTAAATCCATCTTTTATTGCTTTATCTGTACTTGATGATATCCAAAGACGCTTTAATGGCTTGTCTGTGCTACTCTTTTGTAATATCCATCTTGCAACTAATTCTCCTTCACGCCCTGCATCAGTTGCTATTACTATCTCTTTAACATCATCTCTATTTATTTGTGCTTTTACAATATTAAATTGCTTATTAGTTTTTTTTATTACTACAGTTTTTAAATATTTTGGTAATATTGGTAAATCTTCTATGTTCCATGATTTGTACTTTTGATCATAATTTTCTGGATCTGCTAATGTAACTAAATGTCCTAACGCCCATGTTACTATATACTTGTTACCTTCTATATATCCATTTTTCTCATTTTTACACTCTAATACTCTAGCTATATCTCTACCTACTGAAGGCTTTTCTGCTAATACTAATGTTTTTTTCATAAGTTTTCCTTTCTTAAATTGTCATTTTATTTTTATAGTATATAGTATATCATTTATATACAATATATTTTTACTTTTATACTTAAAAAGGTACTCTTATTTAAACTAAGAGTACCTAATACTTCATTTTAAAAACACCCATATTATATTTATAATAAAATAAGATATAAAAATAGTTCCAATACCTGAAATAAATTCATTAAATCCTAAATTAGCAATCTTATTAGCAAAAAAAGGCATGCTTATCAATATAATACATGTAAAAATAAGCTTAAGTATTATACTATCTATATTTTTTAAAATAGAATATTTTTCATTGTTTATAATTTTTTTTTTAATTTTTCACTTCTTATATATGAAGATTTATCTTTTATGTTATTTCTTTTTAAATCAATTATATTTTTATTGTTTATACACTTAACTCTTCCATCACGGTATACTATTTCCATACTCTTTATTTTTTCTGAGTATTTTTTTAATCTTTCATCAAAATTATTATTTATATTTTCCATATCATATCCTCCACAACTAGTATTTATTTTTGGATATGTTCATATCATCTTTATTAATAAGATATACAAATATGCTCTATATTGTACCAATTTATTATAATTAAAATAATTTATACTTATTAAATATATAACAAAAAAGTAGAAGATAAAATTTTATCTTCTACTTTGTCGCTACTATATTTTCATCATAACTTATCCAATCACTAAAACTACCTGCATAAAGCTTATGTTTAATTCCAACCTCACTAAGTGCTAAACTATTTGG
>CAJFPU010000034.1:2213-19327 GCA_904418825.1 uncultured Romboutsia sp.
TAAGTGATTTAAATTGTTGTTTTAATTTATCTTTTGATTTTAAGTATAATTTATCATTTTCTTTTTCAAGTATGTCCATCCAAAAATAATTAACAGCACCAGGTATATGTCCAGCCTTTTTGTCAACAGGTTCAAATTCGCCTATATATCTTTTATATTCTCTTGAGTCTACTATAACTACCTTTTCATTATCAAGTCTTTCTCTAACATATTCCATATCTACTTTCATATTTTCCTGAATATTTATCTCTAACTTTACTTTATTAGATTTTTCATTTTTAGTTGATATTTCTCCGCCTATTTCTTTAAAAGCTTTTAATCCACCATCTAATACATATACTTTATCATGACCTAAATACTTTAATATCCACCATAATCTAGATGCTCCAGATAAATCACCGTCATCATAAGATATAACTATAGAATCATTACTTATACCTATATTTTCGAATGTATTTTTAAGTTCTTTTTCATTTGGAAGTGGATGTCTTCCTCCATGTTTTTTTACTATACTAGATAATTCTGTTTCTATATCAACTCTTTTTGCTCCTTTTATATGACCATTTTCATATGAGTTTTTGCCGTATTCTTTATCCATTAAGTTAAATCTACAATCAACTATAACTATATTTTTATCATTTATATTATCTTTTAACCATTTTGCACTTACTAAATTATTCATACTCTTTACTCCTATATAATATGTTTTTCTTAAAATATATGTATTTATT
This sequence comes from uncultured Romboutsia sp., assembly GCA_904418825.1. Classification (GTDB taxonomy): domain Bacteria; phylum Bacillota; class Clostridia; order Peptostreptococcales; family Peptostreptococcaceae; genus Romboutsia. The sequence continues at coordinate 2,945 of CAJFPU010000034.1, forward strand.
GATATATTTTTATCATTTGTATTTTTATTTTATCATATTTTTAGATTATTTTTTTATTTTTTAGTTATATGATTATAAAATTATATTTAATTATTAAAATCAATTTTTATATCCTCATCATACAATAATCTCATTTTAGTATCACTTATATATATTCAATAATTATTTTCCATACTCATTGAGTTTAAATGTTATAAAATATAAAGAGCTATAAAAATAATTAATATAATAAAATTTAATTATTTTTATAGCTCTATTAACTTTACTCTTTAATTTCTAAATAAAAATTACTCAAAGTTGCATTATAATAAGGTAATACATATAATCCTGCAATTCCACAAGTTATTCCCATTAAGATTATCCATCCTATAAAACTTAGCTGTAGTATAAAAAGATTCATTTTATGACCTTTCATAATTCTTGCACTTTCTTTTAGGCAATCTATTACTGATATTTCTGGATTTTCTGCCATTATATAATATACTTGAGAATATCTAAAAGCTAGTATTATACCAGGAATTATTAATAATATCGTTCCTATAAATACTATGATTCCAACTAATAATGTAATACCAATAGCTTTTAGTATATTATTAAATCCATACCATAAATCTGAAAATTCAGGATTTGATTTATTTGCTAAATTTATAAAAAATTTACACTGACCTATAGTTAATGGACCAGTTATAGCTAATGTTATAATCGGTATTATAATAGACATAGCAAATGATTTATTATCAGTACCATATAAAATATTTGGTATCCAAGATATTAATGTACATACTATAATGATACCTATGGCTAATCTCCAATTATTTTTTAATTGATTCTTAGCATTTTGTTTTAACTCACTTCGTAAAATCATAACAATCCCTCCTATAATATAAATATTTTACTTATTCCTATTACTATAATTATGTTGATAAGATTAAAATATGTATTGTATAAAGTTATATATTTTTTTATTATGATGTATTAAATAAAAATAAGGTACTATCTAAAATATAAAATTAAAATAGTACCTTACCTTTATCTTCTAACTTGTCTCTTTTATTTTTACTAATGTTAACTGACTTCCCTCATCTTCTATAATATATTCTATGGTAATATTTGTTTTATTACTCTCTAATATTTCAAAGTTTTCATCTAATGAATTTAATATACTAATTGCATAATAATTACCATCTTCACCTAATAACTCAAATGAATGATTATCTATAAATCCGCAAAATATTCCGCTTATTTCTCCTTTAACTGGTATATTCCAATTAGAGTCTATTTGTAAACTTTCATAATTATTTTCTATATTGTTAACTAAATTAGATTTTTGCTCATTATCTATTTCTTGTCCTTTAGTTGTACTACATCCTCCCAATAGCATAACACTTAATACTATAGTAATTATTTTCATAAGTTCCTCCTTAGTAATATCTAATCTATAAATTATATTATCTAATAAGAAACTTTATTCCATATCTTATGTAATTACTAAAATTTATTAAAATATACCACGTCGTATTTTCCGACGTGGGGTATGTTAGCTTACTTATGATAATTATAGTAAAAAAATAGTCACACTTTAGTATCTCCAATGTATTTAAGAGTAAAGTGTGCCTATTTATATAATTTTATATATTTAGTTCGTAATATATTAATATTGTTCATTAAAATTCCATTCACTATAAAACTCATTTAGAAAATCTTCCATGAATTTATGTCTTTTTTGAGCTATTTCTTTTGCTGTATTCGTATTCATTAAATCCTTTAATTTTAATAACTTTTCATAAAAATGATTTATTGTATGGTTTTGTTCATTCTTAACTTCATTTAAAGACTTAAAATCTATAGGCTTTAAGTTTGGATTATATATTACCCTACTTTTACTCCCACCATAAGTAAATGTTCTAGCTATTCCTATAGCACCTATAGCATCTAGTCTATCTGCATCTTGAACTACCTTTCCTTCAATAGTATGTTGTGTTGAATCAATAACTCCACCTTTAAAAGATATAGTTTTTATTATTTTAATTATTTTCTTAAAAGACTCATCATCTATATTTATGGATTTTAAAAAGTCTTCTGTAACTGTGGTTTTTGTATCATTGGTATTTGAAAATTTCCAGTCATCAATATCATGTAATAGTGATGACATTTCAACAATAAAAGAGTCTGCATTTTCTTTTTGTGCTATATATTTAGCTAAATTATATACTCTCTCTATATGAAACCAATCATGTCCACTACCTTCATATTCTAGTTTATCTTTAACAAATAATTTAGTTTTTTCTATCATTAAATCTTTGTTCATATTAGTAACCTTTCTGTTTTATAATATATAACAATTTCGAACTTGATTATATTATACAAAATATTCAATTATTTCCCAATTATAAAATGGTTTCATTATTAATCTTTTTTTATTTTATACTTTTTATATGCTTTATAAATTGAATAATCTAATATTTCACCTAATATCAAAATAATTAAAATATATGGATACTTAAAAATACAATATAAATATATACATATTATTCCTAAAATAAGAAATATAATTAATCCTAATGTTTTTTTCCCTTGTTTACCATCTTCTAGTCTAAAGTTATCTAAGCTATTATCAAGATCTTCTTTTGCACCAAAAGAATACATTCTTTCACATATAAAAACTAACAAAAATAAAATTTTATTACTATACGTTACTATATACCCTATTATTGTAAGTATTGAGAATACTAATGCTGATATTATATTATGTTTATTCTCTTTCATTTTATTTCCTTTCTATTTTATTCCAACATATTTATAAACTTATCTATAATTATTTAAATAATATAATTTACTTAAGTTTAAAAAAAGAAGGTATAACCCCTTCTTTTTTATGCTACTATTGACTTAAATCCTTCTCCTAATACTTCATGAACATCACTTACTATTATAAATGCGTTAGGGTCAACTTTCTTGATAAGCTTTTTTAAATGAACTTCTTGCTTTTTATTATTTACAACAACTAATAAAATACTCTTATCATTATTAGTATATCCACCTTTACCATCAAGTATGGTAACTCCTCTTTTTACATCATTAATTATAAATTCTTTTAGCTCATCTCTATCCTCAGTTATAATCATAAATGCCTTTGAATAATCAAATCCAGATATAATAAAATCTATTACTTTAACTATTATATAAAGTGCTATCGCAGAATATAGTCCTGTTTCTATGTTTCCATTAGCTATCCCTGCTGATAAAACAACCATACCATCTATAATTATTAAACATTTAGATACCGGTAAACTTGGAATCACTCTATTTACCATTAATGCTATAAGGTCCGTTCCTCCCGTTGAACCATCAACACTAAATACAATACCTAAACCTGTTCCTAGTAATATTGCCCCTGATATTGCTGATAATAATATATCTTGTGTAGCTGATATCGTTGCTAACGGTTCTGTAACTTTTAATACACTTGATAATATTATCATTCCTATAAATGTTTTTATAGCATCTTTTTTACCTAATATTTTTATAGAAGATGCTAAAAGTGGCACACCTATAAGAAGCATTATAGTTGAAACAGATAGTCCTGTAAATTTACTTATTACAAGAGATAAACCACTAAGTCCACCTGGTGCTATAGTATATGGTTTAAAGAACATATTAAGTCCAACACCCATAAACATACAACCTATTATCAGTCCTAAGAATTCTATTATAATATTTGTTGATTTTTTCATATTGTATAATCACCCCAATCCAAAGTTATTATACCAATTTTTCATATTTTTAGCTATGTATTTAATTATTTATTTAAGAATCAAGTAAGCGCATTAAATCATTGACATATCATCTAACTATAATTACTTATTTTAATTTTTTTATTGACTATAGTACATTAATATAATTAATTGAATAAATAAAATAATAGGTAAACCTATAGTAAATTGTCTATGTTTAGTCTTATGTCTAAATTGATACATTCCTATAATACTTCCTATAGATCCACCTAAAATAGCTATGAAAAAAAGACTCTTTTCAGAAATTCTGTACATATTATTTTTAGAAAAGTATTTATCCAAATACATTGATAATAATCCCATTATATTTATAAATATTAAATAATAAATCATTGTAACCACCTATTTAGAAACAAGTACTATGATTTCTAATAATTTTATACCTATTTCTCTTTCTTGATTTTGTATTAAATCTAGTAATGATTGTAATTTTTTCCACTTTATATTTAAATCTAAATCATTGCTATTTATATTTTTTATAATATTTATAGCTTCTATTAACTTATTCTTTTCTAAAATATCATTTTTTTGTATATAAGTTTTTAATTCTTTAATTTTTTCTTCTATATTTTTTTGATTATTTTCAAAAATAATCTCATCTTTATAATCTTTTAAATAATTTAATATATTTTGTATATCTTTTTTGCTATAATTCCATACTATACTATTATCTATATTAGATATATTAACTATATCATTTTTATATTTATCATGAAGTTCTTCTATAGTTATTACAATTTCTAAATAATTATTTTCTATTAATACATCTTCACATCTTTTTATATCTTGATTCAATTCATTTAATTTATTTATCAAAGTATCCTCCTTATTATAAAATTAATTGTTTTAATATTTAATTAATTCATTATTATACACAATTATTATATAATATCAAATTTTATATAATGTAGTTTAAAATTTAATGTATAAAATACATTTAATTTGTACTTAATTATATTAATAGCACTTTTTGCAATATTAATAGCATTTTTTTATATTTTATACTCATATATTGCATGTTATTATATGAAATATAATAACGTAAACAACTAATTTTTTTAGATTATACATAAATTTTAATTAAACTTTGGAGGCTACTAAAATGAAATATAATTTTGATGAAATAATAGATCGTTCAAATAATTATGCTGTTAAATTTGATGAAACTAAAGAGAAATATGGTAGAGATGATTTAATCCCTCTATGGATAGCTGATATGGACTTTAAAGCTGCAGAGCCTATAATAAATGCTCTTAAAAAAAGAGCAGATCAAGGAATTTATGGATATACATCTAGACCAACTGAATACTTTGAAGCTATAAAAAATTGGCAACTTGAAAAAAATAATTGGAAAGTAGATACTTCTCTTATGTCTCATGCACTAGGTGTTTTACCAATGCTTGCAAATATAATGCATACTTTTTTAGAAAAAGGAGATAAAGTTATAATACAACCACCTGTATTTCATGAATTTAAAAATGTTGTAGAAGCTTGGGATGGTGAGGTTGTTGTAAACCAACTAATCGAAAATGATGGTAAATACTATATAAATTTTGATGATTTAAGAAACAAAGCAAAACAAGGTGCTAAGTTTATGATAGTTTGTAATCCTCACAATCCTGTAGGAAGAGTTTGGTCAAAAGAAGAATTAGAAACTATAGCAAATATTTGTATAGAAAATAATATAACTATTATATCTGACGAAATTTACTCTGATATAATGTTATGGGGAAATAAGCATACACCTATGGCCTCTATAAGTGAAGAAATAAGAAAGCATACTATAACATGTACTTCTTCAACTAAAACTTTTAACTTAGCTGGTCTTCAAGTTGCTACAGTAATATTCCCTAATTTAGATATGAAAGAGCAATACGATGCTATATTAAAGAAAATAGAGACATATAGAAACAATGCATTTAGCGTAGTCGCTAATACAATTGCTTTTACTGAAGGAAAAGAATGGTTTTTAGAAGCTACTGCTTATATAGAAGAAAATATAAAATATGCTGTAGATTATATAAATAATAATATCCCTAAAATAAAAGTAAGTATTCCTGATAGTACATACTTATTATGGTTAGATTGTAGAGATTTAAATCTTGATGGAGATGAATTAGTTGACTTCTTTGTTAATAAAGCAAAACTAGCACTTAATGATGGTCGTATATTTGGTGAAGGTGGACATGGCTATATGAGAATAAATATAGCTTGTTCTAGAAAAGTTTTAGAACAAGCCCTAAATCAATTAAAAGAAGCAGTTAATAACTATATTTTATAATCATAGCATATCTTATATAATTTTAAATTTGGCTTTGTTAGATTAAATTATTGATTTAAACTAAAAAAAGTATGGATGACCGTATCCATACTTTTTTTAATTTTATTTAATTTTCATCTATAACTTTCCATTTTTATAAATATTATTAATTGTTATATTAGCATTACCACTATAGCTTTTTTCTAATTATACCACTATGTATTCTTCATAGTAATCATACTATAATATATAATTATTTATGACAGTTTCTATAAAAAAATATATATTTTTATTTATTATCAACAATTTCTAAATATTCATTATACTTCTTTATCTGATAATTTTTTTGTATAAAATAAATTTTTAAATAAATATTCTATTATTTTTATTATTAATATTATTATAAAAGTTAAAGCTATACCAGTTAAAGCACCTAATGAATCTATAAATACATCTTTTATATTTCCTGATCTGCCTGGTATAGATAATTGCCTGTATTCATCATAACAAGCATATATTATAGAAAGTAAAAGCGCTATTGATGATGATAGTACAATCTTTTTAGAAAATACATATATAAATAATAATAAAGATATTCCTATTAATGCATATATACTAAAGTGTGCCATTTTTCTAACAATATAATTTTTACTACCAAATTCTTTTAATTTATCATATATTTTAGTTTGAACTTTTATAAGTTTTTCATCTTGTAATGTAACTTCATCCCTTATTTTATCTATAATTTTTACTACTGATTGTGATTGACTTCCTGATACTTGTGCATCTTGGCTAGAAAAATAATACATTCCTCCAATACTACACACAACTAATATAAATACTATAAATTTCTTCATTTTATCAATCCTCTTTGCTCAAATTTTCTATTTTATAATTAATTAAATCTCAATATTAAAACTTTTCTATAAATATTAAACTTTTTATTCTATAATTATAGCATATTTATATACTACATTAATTTTAAAATTAAATAATAAAAAAGGTATGATATCAATTATATAATTAATGTCATACCTTTTTATTATCTAAACAATTTATCATAAGTATTTAAAAAGTTACTTGCTAAGTAATCAACTTTATATTCCCATTTTTTATCTTCTTCCTCATCAGGACAATACATCAACTGAATAGCATCAACAGATAAGCCATTATAATACATAGCACCTTCTTTTAAATAATTTTTGCTTAAATGCCTTGCAGTATGAAGTACAGACTCTTCATGGCTACTAAATAATCTTCCTTCTGAGCTATCACTATAAACTTCATATCCAGTTAAATTATTATCCTCTAGTGCTCTTCTAGATGTTGCAAATCCACTTTCAAGAGCTACAATACCTGCCATAAAAAATGCATTTACACCATACTTTTTCTCTGCATCAACAAAAGCATTTGCAAGATGCATCATAGTTTTTGAACCTTTAGTTTTTAAAAGTACTTCTTTCATTTCCTCTTCAGTTATTCCACTAATTACTGTAACATTTTCTCTTAAATAAGTTACCCCTTCTATTCTCTTTGCTTCAATCAACTCTTCTTTTTTTCTAGCCTGTTGTTTTTCATATTCTATTTTAAGTTTTTTAATTTCTTCATCAGTTACGATTTCATTATCTATATTATTTAGTGACAGATTCTCTCCTGAAACTATAAAATATTTTGATACTTGGCTAAAACTAAATATCATAAATACTAAGCACATACAAATAATAAGATGCTTTTTGAAATTCACATTATCACTCTCCTTATATTTAAATTCAATAACTTACTTTCATTCTCCTTTTAGCAAGTTTTGATAAGAAAGTGTATAACGTGATATATCTTCACTTATTTTTAGTTTTTATATCTATATTATCTATTATATTTTAATTATTTTATATTTAATTTCAATAATTTAACAATTTTATACATAATCTTTTAATTAAAATATTATGTATAAAATTATTAATTTAATCTGTCGTACTAGTTATTTTACTAAATATATTAAAATTGCTATATAAAATTTTATAATTATCAGAATATGTCTTGTTAAACTCTAGTACTTTCAACGGTTAACTTTAACTAGTACAAGGAGTTAATTTAGTTTATACTTATAAATATAAAAAATATTATAAGATGGTGATTAAAATGAATGATAAAATAAAAATAACCTTTAAAAACGATTTTGTACGAGTTATAGAAAGAGATAATATTAGAAACTTTAATTCTCTAGTCGATTGGTTAGAAAAATTTAATAAAGGTGAAGAAGTTCCTTTTCTTACTATGTCAGGTAGAGATTTAGGAAGTGCTATATCAATAAATAAAAATAATATAAAAAGTATAGAATTTATAAAAAAATAAGCCGATAGTTAATCTATCAGCTTATTTTTCTATTAATATGTATTAAATTACGTTTTTTATTTTATTTTTTCTACAATACTAGTTAGTATATAATCTAAGTTCTCACTAATTTCTGCTACTCCATTATGAGTTATATTAACTATTTCTTTTGTCATAGGAAGTTCCCCTAAAAGTTTTAAATCCATTTCACTTAAGAATTTTTCAGTTTCTTCTCCTTCAAATAATTTTATCTTTTTATCACAATCTGGGCATTGTATATAGCTCATATTCTCTACAACACCTAATACATTTATATTTAACATTTTTGCCATATTAACTGCTTTTGCAACTATCATAGATATCATATCTTGAGGTACAGATACCATGACTACTCCACTTATCGGTATAGATTGCATCACTGTAAGTGCTACATCTCCTGTTCCAGGAGGCATATCTATTAATAAATAATCTAATTCTCCCCATATTACATCACTATAAAATTGTTTTACAGCATTTCCTATCATTGGTCCTTTCCAAACTATTGGTTGATTTTCATTTTCTACCATATAGTTTATAGACATTGTTTTTATACCTTCTTTACTATCTATAGGATATATATCTTTTCCATTTGACATAGCCCTTTGATTTTGAAGATTCATAAGTCTTGGAATACTTGGTCCTGTTATATCTGAGTCTAGAATTCCTACTTTATATCCCATTTTATTTAATTTTTTAGCCATTAATGCAGTTACAGTTGATTTTCCAACTCCACCTTTACCGCTCATAACAGCAATTATTTTTTTTATATTATTATTTGGATTATTCTTTATATTACAAGTTGCTTGGCTTTTACAACTATTTTTTGATGGACATGAATTACAATTTGACATTTATTATTCCTCCAATTTTTCTTACTTGCTAGTATTTTTATTTTCTAATATATTATGTACCCATAAATTTGTATTTTATTAATAAATTTAAAAAATAATATGATGTATTATCCTTTTTGTAAATTTTGAAATTGTATGGGTACAATTTTTATTGTATGTAATTAATATGATTGGTATAATTTAGATAAAATATAAATTGGAGGATATCAAGATGAATAACAAAACTAAATTACTTGTCTTAAATGGACTTATGATAGCTCTTGTTTGCATGGCTACTATGGTAATACAAATACCAATACCTATGACAGAGGGGTATGTAAATATAGGTGATAGCATTATTTTTGTTACGTCAATTTTATTTGGTCCTATATCAGGTATGATTGCTGGAGGATTTGGATCTGCTTTAGCTGATATTTTAACTGGATATTCACATTGGGCTTTATTTACACTACTAATAAAAGGCTTTGAAGGATATATAGTTGGTATTATTGTAAGAAAAAATACAAATTTAATAAAAAATATTTTAGCTACATCATTGGGTGTAATAATTATGGTAAGTGGATATTTATTAGCAGGTACATTTTTACAAGGTAGTTTTATAGTTGCATTAGGTTCTGTTTCATCTAATATGATTCAAGGTATAGTTAGTATAATAATTGGTATACCTATAGCTTCATATCTTTTAACTGTAAAATACGTAAAAACATTTAAACAAATATCTAGTAATTAAAATAAAATTTACTGTATAAATTTCTTACAATTAAAAAGGTATAGGATTATTAATTTTCCTATACCTTTTTTAATTATTCTCTTATCATATCTATTGTACCTAATGCTATATGAGCTACGCCTGCACCTACTAATAATGCACCTGCCATATTTGCATAATCTCTAGTTTTAAAAGATTTTTCTCTTGATTGATTAGCATCTATTGATAAACCTACCATTGTTACTGCTATTCCTAATGTAACTGGAATTAATCCTTTTTTCATAATATAATACCTCCTTAATGTAAGTTTAATATTATTTTTTACATTAAAAATTTTATTATAGTATGAAATATATTACTATTTTTAAAATTTAAGTAAATTATAATTAAATATATTTTTATTATTGTAATATATTTAACATTTGTTATATAATATATATAACAAAACTTTTGAATATTATGGAGGTGTAAAAATGATTTTAAATTTAGATTTTAATAGTGATATTCCTATTTATACTCAAATCAGAGAACAAATAATTAAATCTATTGCAAGTGGTGATTTAAAAATAAATGAATCTTTACCATCAGTAAGAAATATGGCTGAAGAAATAGGAGTAAATTTACATACAGTTAACAAATCTTATAACTTACTTAAAGATGATGGATATATAAATATAGATAGAAGAAAAGGGGCAATTGTAAATAAACTTCCTCTAGATAAAACTTCTGATAATATTAATAAAATTGAATCTATGTTAGATCTTCTAGTCGCTCAAAGTTATCTTTTAGGAATGTCTCGTGAAGAATTTTTAAATTATAGCAATAAATTATTTGATAAATATGAGGTGAAGGATTATGAATAGTACATTAGCTTTAATTATTAATATCCCAACTTTATTTTTACTTTATATATTAACTTATTTTACTCAAGCCTTAAGTGGTAAAAGACAATTCTATGGAATTAGCTTAAATTCTGATTATTTTAATAAAGATGAGTTTAAACATTTAGATAAAAAGTATAAATTATTTATGACTATTGGTTTTATAATATCTTTAATGATTGAATTAATGTCTATTTATATATTTAAAGCATATGTAATTTCTTCTTCTTTACCAATATTAATTTTTTGTTTATACAGTTTTGTGGTATATATAAATATTCATAATAAAGTAAAAGATTTAAAATATGAGTTATCTGTTAATATATCTGATTTAAATTTAGAAAAAACTAAAATTATATTAGATACCGATTTTATTCAGAAAAAAAATAAAATAATAAAAAGATATTCATTATTACTTTTAATCCCTTTAATAATAGCTACTTTAGTTGGAATATATGTATTAGTTAATTATAGTTCTATACCTGATACTATACCTATGCACTGGGGACCTAATGGAGATGCAGATGCCTTTTCTGATAAGTCATTTATAAAAATATTTACTATTGTAGGTATGATGATTGGCCTTGGAATTATTATTTATATATCATCTATATCTTCATTAAAAACTCGAGCTAAATTATCTATTGATTCTATAGATAATAGTAAAAAAGCTCATTTACATTATTTAAATATGTTTGGTATTACTTTTTTATTTTTAAATATAGGATGTGAAGTTTTATTTATAGAAATATTTATTGCTACGCTAAATGCAAGTAGTGTTAATACATTAATATTATGTATAGCTACCATTATAATTATTTTAGCTAGTATTTATCTAATTTATTTGTATTATAAATCACCTAATAAAAGTAAAAATGCTGTTTATTCTGTAGATGATGATGATTCTCTATGGATTTGGGGTTGTATTTATAATAATCCAAATGATCCATCACTTTTTGTTAATAAAAGATTTGGTGTTGGATGGACAGTAAATATAGGAACTAATAAAGGAAAAATATTCTTTACATTGCCATTTATAATAATTTTAGTTTCACTTTTATTAATTTAAAAAGTCGCTTTTATAGCGACTTTTTAATTTTATTTTTTATATAAACACAAATATCTCTTGTCTTTTCATTATATCTTTTATGCATTTAATTAATAGATATAATATACCTCCTAAAATATCAAAACATATATTAGGTTGTCCAAAAATATATCCATTATTTACTTATATACTACTTATCAATATTAGATAATTCTTTTCTAAAGTCTTCATCTTCCTTTGCCCACTCTAATGATCTACTTACTGCTCTTTTCCAACCTTTATATAATATATTTCTTTTTTCTTCTTTCATGTTAGGTATAAATTCTTTCTCTATAATTAATGAATTTTTAATTTCTTCTTTATTATTATAAAATCCTACCGAAAGACCTGCTAAATATGCAGCTCCTAAAGCTGTAGTTTCTACAACTTTTGGTCTATTAATATTTACATTTAATATATCCGATTGAAATTGCATTAAAAAATCATTACTACTTGCTCCACCATCAACTTTAAGACCTTTTAACTTAAGACCAGAGTCTTCCTCCATTGCATTTATTACATCTTTAACTTGGTACGCTATTGATTCAAGTGTAGCACGTACTAAATGAGCTCTATTTGATCCACGAGTAAGACCCATTATAGTTCCTCTAGCGTACATATCCCAATATGGAGCTCCTAGTCCTGCAAATGCTGGTACTACATACACTCCATTAGTGTCATCAACACTATTAGCATAAAATTCACTTTGTTTAGCATCATATAATATTCTAAGTTCATCTCTTAGCCATTGTATAGATGCTCCACCTATAAATATACTTCCTTCTAGTGCATATTTAATTTTTCCATCTACACCCCAAGCTATAGTTGTTAATAAGCCATTTTTAGATTTAACTATATTTTCACCAGTATTCATAAGCATAAAGCATCCAGTTCCATAAGTTGTTTTAGCACTACCTTCTTCAAAGCATGTTTGTCCAAATAATGCGGCTTGTTGATCTCCTGCACATCCTGCTATTGGTATTTGTGCCCCTGATAACATCCCTTCATCAGTATGACCATATACATAACTTGAAGGTTTTACATCTGGTAACATTGATTTTGGTATATCTAAAATCTTTAATATTTCTTCATCCCATTTTAATTCTTTTATATTATAAAGCATTGTTCTTGCTGCATTTGTATAATCTGTTACATGAACTTTCCCACGAGTTAAATTCCATATTAACCAAGTATCTACTGTGCCAAATAATAACTCTCCATTTTCTGCCTTTTCTCTTGCACCTTCTACATTGTCTAATATCCATTTTATTTTAGTTGCAGAAAAATATGCATCAAGTATTAAACCTGTTTTGTCTTTTATTAACTTTTCATATCCTTTTTCTTTTAGCTTATCACATATTTCTGATGTTCTTCTACATTGCCATACTATAGCATTATATACGGGTTTTCCTGTACTTTTTTCCCATACTATTGTTGTTTCCCTTTGATTTGTTATACCTATTGCACAAACTTCTTCCGGTCTTATAGAATTAGTTTCTAAAACCTCTCTCATTACTCCACTTTGACTTCCCCATATTTCCATAGGATTATGCTCAACCCATCCACTACGTGGATAAAATTGAGTGAATTCTTTTTGAGAAGTTGCAATTACATTTCCTTCTTTATCAAATAAAATAGCTCTTGAGCTAGTTGTTCCTTGATCTAGTGCCATTATATATTTCTTATTCATATTATTCATTCCTCCAATAATTAATTTTAAACCAAATTAATTATTAATACTACTATAATATCACTATTTAAATTAATTTTATATTTTAATAATTATAAAACTTTATATAACAATTTTAATATATTTAGTAAAATAACTAGCACAACAGATTATATTAATAAAAATTAACTTAGATTTAGTTGAACATAAGCAAAAAAATCCCCTGATTTAACAGGAGATTTTTTATTAATCTATATCTATTGCTTCTACTGGACAAGTGTCTCTTGCTTCTTGCGTACTTTCTTCTACATCTTTAGGTATTTCTGATTCTATAGCTTTTGCTAATCCATCATCCTCTATGCTAAATACTTCTGGGCATATTGAAGTACATGCTCCACATCCTATACAAGTATTTTTATCTACATTTGCTTTCATTTTTATATTTCCTTTCTTGTATGTGTTATATTAATGAGTTATTAGATTTAGGTTTATATTTGTATTTTATCCATACAATAAATTTGTATTCATAGTATATTTAAAAAACTTTTATTATATTTATATCATTTATAAAATCTAATTTACAATATATACATTTCATTTTTAATTTTATTTTAAGCACTAGTATCTTGTATACACCCCTCTATTTGTGCTATACTTAAAAAGTTATTTTAAGCTGAAAGGAGCAAAATATATGTCAAAAAATAAAATAATAAACATAGCAGTTATCGCCCACGTCGATGCTGGTAAATCAACTTTAGTTGATGCTTTCCTTCATCAATCTGGAACATTTAGAGATAACGAAGTGGTAAAAGATTGTGTAATGGATAGTAATGATCTTGAAGCCGAAAGAGGTATAACAATATATTCTAAAAACTGTTCAATAAACTATAAAGATTACAAAATAAATATAGTTGATACACCAGGACATAGTGACTTCTCATCAGAGGTTGAGCGTGTTATAAAAACTGTTGATACAGTTATATTACTAGTTGATGCTAGTGAAGGTCCAATGCCTCAAACAAGATTCGTTTTACAAAAATCTTTAGAAGCTGGACTTAGACCAATACTTTTCATAAACAAAATAGACAAGCAAGATCAAAGAGCTGAAGAAGTTGTTGATGAAGTATTTGACTTATTTGTTGACTTAAATGCAACTGATGAACAATGTGAATTCCCAATAATATATGGTATAGCTAAGCAAGGTATAGCTAAAAAAGAAATGGATGATGAAAGTGAAAACTTAGCTCCATTATTTGAAACTGTTGTTGAACATGTTGAAGCATACCCAGATTATAGTGAAGAACCATTACAACTTCAAATATCTGCTCTTGCATATGATGATTATGTAGGAAGACTTGGTATAGGTAGAGTTTATAAAGGAACTGTAAAAAATGGTGAAACTGTATCTATATGTAAAGCTGATGGTAGTGTTTCTAGAGGAAGAATAACTAAGCTTACAGTTTATGAAGGATTAAAGCAAGTTGAAAAAAGTGAAGCTTATGCTGGTGATATAGTTGTTGTTGCTGGTATGGCTGATATATCTATAGGTGAAACTATATGTAATGCTGATAATCCATTACCAATGGAAATGATACACATAGAAGAGCCTACTTTATCTATGAACTTCTTAGTTAACGATTCTCCATTTGCAGGAAAGAGTGGTAAATTCGTTACAACTAGACACTTAAAAGATAGATTAGATAAAGAATTAGAAGTTAACGTTGGTCTTAAAGTTGAGCCAATGGATACTACTGATGGATACAGAGTATCTGGACGTGGAGAACTTCACTTATCTATACTTCTTGAAAACATGAGACGTGAAGGATACGAAATAGGTGTTTCTAAGCCTGAAGTTTTATTTATAAAAGATGAAAACGGAAAATTAATGGAACCAATGGAAAGAGTTATAGTTAACTGTCCAGAAGTTTACTCAGGAACTGTTATAAACAAATTAAACTTAAGAAAAGCTATGATGGAAGCTATGGAAATTGAAGGCGATTATGTTAAAATAACATTTATAGCTCCTACAAGAGGATTATTAGGATACAGAAGCGAATTCATAAATGATACTCGTGGAGAAGGTTCTTTAGTTAGATCATTTGAAAGATATGAAGAACACAAAGGTGAAATGCCAGGAAGAACTAACGGAGTTTTAATATCTCAAGTTGCTGGTTCAACTATGGCTTATGCACTTAACGCTTTAAGCGAAAGAGCTCAAATGTTTGTTGATCCTGCTGTTGATGTTTATGAAGGTATGATAATCGGTATGAACTCAAGAAAAGAAGATATGACTGTTAACCCTTGTAAGAACAAGAAATTAACTAACGTTCGTGCTTCTGGTACTGATGATGCTGTTAAATTACAAGCTGCTAGAACATTTACTTTAGAAGAAGCTTTAGAATTTATAGAAGATGATGAGTTAGTTGAAATAACTCCAGATGCTATAAGACTTAGAAAGAAATTCTTAAATGAACACGATAGATTAAGATACAACAAATC
This sequence comes from uncultured Romboutsia sp., assembly GCA_904418825.1. Taxonomy (GTDB): domain Bacteria; phylum Bacillota; class Clostridia; order Peptostreptococcales; family Peptostreptococcaceae; genus Romboutsia. Next base: position 19,065 of record CAJFPU010000034.1, read on the forward strand.
AAGACAAGCTAATAAGTAATATAATAGGCAATCTCTAAAATAGAGATTGCCTTTTTATATATAAATTACTAGTTTTTAGAAACTAATTCATCTAGTACTTTGCTTTCTGATAAATAAGATACAAATGTTAATCCATACATAATACCAACTACAGCTAATGTTATTAATACTATACCCATTACCATTTCACCATCCTTTTAATTATATTATAATAGTTTTGTATGAATATATCATGAATTTTATATGAAATTAAAATAATTAAA
>CAJFPU010000035.1 GCA_904418825.1 uncultured Romboutsia sp.
GTAGCTGTAGCTGGCTCTATTTTACAACAAGAGGCAATTTCCCTTTGGCTACAACCAGGATTGCTAATAATAAAGTCTAATAATCTTGGCTTACCTTCTGTTAAATCTACTTTTTGAAATTCTTTTTTTGCCATTTTTTTATGAATTTTATTTAATCTTATTAAACTACTATGTAATGTATTTATTCTTATATTTTTCTTTAACATCGCATATTCTCCATTATAAATTTAATTAGGTATCTAATGATTAGACATCTAATTAAATTCATAATATCAAATATCTATTTTTTTGTAAATGAAAATTATTATCTTTTTTTCTTTATTATTATAAAATGTTTTATATCCTAAAGTATTCTATTTATTTAAAATATATAGTAGTTTAACTTTAAAAAGTTGGTATATGTATTATTACTATATGATTATATAAGTAAAAGTATAATAAATTAGATACTATCATTTATAAGTTAATTTACTATATTTATAAATATTAATGCCTTCCTTATTTTAATATTTTAATTAAACTTTAATCTATAAGTGTATTATAAAAGGGTTAGTTAATACTAACCCTTTTATAATACACTTATAAGCACTGCTCCTTTTGATGAATATGTACCCATAACTGGCCCTATATCTGATATCATAATATTTTCAAAGCTATGATTTTTAAGCATCATTTCTTTTACTTTAAGTGCTTTATCTAAGCAATTTGCATGTGCTATAGATAATGACTTAACTTCCCTTTCTTTAATTGAATCACATACATTTTCAACTATTTTTTTAATTGAATTATTATCTCCCCTAGCCTTATCGCAAGGCTTAACTTCCCCGTTTCCTATTTTTACTATAACTTTAAAGTTTAAAGCATTTATAATTTTACCTGCTAGAGGATTTATTCTCCCACCTTTTATAGCATTTTCTAAAGTTTCTAATGCACCATAAAATACTACGTCTTTCTTTAAAGATTCTATAATATTTACTATTTCATCTAAGTTTTTTCCTTCTTTTGCTAACTGAGCAGCTTTAATTAATAAAAGTCCTTGACCTATAGAACCTGTTTCTGAATCTATAACTACAACCTTTTTATCTGGATATTCTTCTTCAAACATATTTTTAGCAAGCACTGCTGTCGAATATGTTCCTGATAAATTTGAAGCTAGAGTTATAACTAATATTTCATCTTCTTCACCTTCATAGCTTTTCATAAATTTTTCTGGAGAAGGACAAGATGTTTTAGGAAGAGTCGATGAATTACTCATCATTTTATAAAATTCATCTATTTTTATATCACCATCTGTATATATATTATCTCCAAAACTTACATTAAGAGGTACTATTTGTATATTATATTTTTCAGCTATATCTTTATTTAAATCACAAGAGCTATCTGTTACTATCCTAATCTTTTTCATATATATCACTCCATTTAATATAATCATATATTATCCAGTCGGTCAGTTGACCGTTAGTTATTTTTATTGTATATTTAATTTATATTAAAGTCAATAATTAACTTAAGTATATTAATACCTATATAATCTATGTTACTTTTTATTTAAATATGAAAACTCTATTATTTTAAACTATATATTAGTTATCCATTTTAGTTAATATATTGCTAAAAATAATAATTATATTACATAAACCACAATATTATATAATTAATTGACAATAATATTTGCTATATTTATAATTTACTTAGTAAAATACGAAGTTCTAGGATGGTATTTGTATGAACCAAAATAATATGAAAGAAACAATTTTATTAACAGCTACGGATTTAATAATAAAACAAGGGATAAAGAATACTTCTTTAGCTGATATAGCTAAAGCCTCAAATATAAGCAAGGGTACATTATATTATCACTACTGCTCAAAAAATGATTTAATATGTTCTATTGCAGATATGCATTTAGAAGCTATAACAAAAGCAGTATTAGATTGTGTTCATGGTCTAGAGTCAGATGATGCATCTGTTAATATGGTAAATCTAATAATGGAAAAAATATCATCTATAGAAGGTAGAGGAAGAATACATATGTATCTTTTATGTGAAGCTATAACGGAAAATGATACTCTAAGGGAATCAATTAAAGTTAAGTATTTTGAATGGAGAAATACTTTAAAACAAGAAATTTCTAAGACTGTTAAAGATGATAAAGATGCTGAAGCACTTTCATTTTTATTAGTATCTGTAGTAGATGGTCTTGTTGTTCAAGGTCTTTTAAAATCTGAAACTATTCCTTATGAAAATATTGCAAGTTTCTTATTAAAAAGTTGGCTATAATAATTTAATTAACTTTAGTGGTATACATATCACTAAATACTTACTAAAAAAGATGGTTATTAATAACCATCTTTTTTACTTTATCTAATTATATATCCACTACTTCTAAGTTATCTATATTAAAATAATATTCTATACTTTTATCAATTTGATTTATTTTACTCTTTATCTATAGTTTTTATAACCCTACATGGATTTCCAACTGCAATAGTATTATCAGGTATATCCTTAGTTACAACACTACCTGAACCTATAATAACATTTTTACCTATTTTAACACCAGGATTTATTGTAGTTCCTCCACCTATCCAAGAACCATCTCCTATTTCTATATCTTTAGCAAATTCAAGACCTGACTTTCTTTGCGATGGTAGTATAGGGTGAGCTGCTGTAAATATATTTACATTAGGACCTATTAATACATCATCACCTATAACTACCTTAGCACAATCAAGTACTGTTAAATTATAGTTTGCATAAGAATTTTCACCCCAGTGTATGTTATATCCATAATCGCATCTAAAAGGTGGCTCTATATAAAATTTTTCTCCAACTGATCCAAATAAACCTCTTAATAAGTTATCTCTTTTTTCTATTTCATTTGGCTTAAGCATATTATACTCATATAAAACTTCCTTAGCATACTGTCTTTCATTAGTTAATTCTTCACCAAAAGCTAAATATAATTCACCCATTATCATTTTTTCTTTTTCTGTCATGATATTTATTCCCCTTATTATATCTATTTTAATTTATATATTATAGCTTCATAAGGTCTTAAGTTTATTTTCTCTATATTTTCGCTTGAATCCTTATAGTTACTTAATAAAATTTCACAACTTTCATACTTTATAGACTTATCTAATACGAATTCTTCATTTTTGTCATAGAAGTTAGCTACTACTAATATTTTTTCATCATTTAATTCTCTTATATATGAAAATATTGAGTTATGATCTTTATAGAATAATTTAAAATCACCATATACAACTACATCTTCATTCTTTCTTATTTTTATAAGTTTCTTATAATGATTAAATATTGAGTTTTCATCTTCTAAATTATTCTTAACATTTATATCTACATAATTTGGATTAACTTTTAACCATGGTTTTACTTTACTAAATCCACCATTTAAGCTATCGTCCCATTGCATAGGTGTTCTTGCGTTATCTCTTCCTTTAGCATATATAGATTTCATTATATCTTCTTCTTTATAACCTTCACTTATACGCTCTTTGTACATGTTTAAAAGTTCTATATCATTGTATTCATCAATACTATCAAATACTACATTAGTCATTCCTATTTCTTCACCTTGATATATATAAGGAGTTCCCTTTTGCATATGTAGTACTGTTGCTAACATTTTAGCACTTAACTCTCTGTATTCTTTACTGTCATTTCCCCATCTTGAAACTATTCTTGGCAGGTCATGATTATTCCAAAATAAACTATTCCATCCTTCATTATCTAATTCAGTTTGCCACTTATTAAATACTTCTTTTAATTTTATAAAATTAAGAGGAGCTAAATCCCACTTAGTTTTACCTGGTATTTCATCTAAAGATATGTGTTCAAATTGGAATACCATACTAAGTTCATTTCTTATTGGGTTGCTATATAATTTAGCTATTTCTGGAGTAGCCCCCCAAGTTTCTCCTACTGTTAATAAATCTCTTTTTCCAAAAGTATTTAGATTCATTTCATTTATGTATTCATGAAGCTTTGGTCCATTAGCAGTTATTAACTTATCAGGTTCTTTTCCTACTAAATCTATAACGTCTAATCTAAATCCACCTACTCCTTTGTCTATCCAGAAGTTTATCATATCGTATAGCTCATTTCTAACTTCTTTGTTTTCCCAATTTAAATCTGGTTGTTTTTTAGAAAATAAATGTAAATAGTATTCATTACTATCTTTATCTAATTCCCATGCACTTCCACTAAATGTTGATTTCATTTCATTTGGTTCTTTGCCATTTACTGGCTTTCTAAATACATAATAGTCTCTGTATTTACTATTTGGATTGTTCTTAGCTTCTATAAACCACTTATGTTCATCTGAAGTATGATTTAATACTAAGTCCATTAATATCTTTATTCCTCTATCATTAGCTTCTTTTAATAAATTATCCATATCTTCCATAGTACCAAACTCATCCATTATATCTCTATAGTCACTTATATCATATCCATTGTCATCATTTGGAGATTTATATACTGGCGATAACCATATTACATCTATTCCTAGTTCTTTTAAATAGTCAAGTTTAGATATTATTCCTTTTAAATCCCCTATACCATCATTGTTACTATCACAAAAACTTCTTGGATAAATTTGATAAACTACTGAACTATGCCACCATTTTTTCTCTAACATATTTTCCCCCTAATTTTTATTTAATTGTAATATATCTATAATGCTATTATAATAAAGTAAAAGCATTAAATTCTATAAATATATTGATAATTAATAACACAAAACTGACTTTAAGGGGATTATTATGGTAAATGATAAACTTGAGGAGAAAAGAAAACATGGTAATTTTTTATTACCTCTTGGCATTTATGATGTTGATTTAGGGGATAAAGAATATTCAATATCTGCCCATTGGCATAAAGAAATCGAAATAATACTAGTAAACACAGGTGAATTTAATTTACAAATTAATTCTGATTTTTATACTTGTAAATGTGGTGATATAGTTATTATAAATTGTGAGGAACTTCATTACTTAATTGCTAAAGAAAGTGTATATAGTGAATTTACAAGCTTAGTATTTGATATTTCTCAACTAAATAGCTCTATACTTGATAGCTCATCAGTTAACTTTATAACACCTATTATAAATAAAAAATTTAAACTTCCAACAATAATAAATGAAAATTCTAATATTTATAATAATTTAAAGGAAATATTTCTAAAAATTATCCAAGTTTATAGTCATAAATATTATGGTTTTGAACTAGAAATTAAAGCTTTATTATTTAGTTTTTTTGCTAATATATTTAGAGAAAACTTAGTAATAAAAAAAGATTCTATATTATCAGATGACAGTAAAGTTTTTAAAATAAAAGATGTTATAAAATATATAGAAAATAACTATAGAAATGATATAAATATAACTACATTAGCTAATATTTGTCACTATAATGAATATCATTTTATGAGATTTTTTAAGAAATACACAGGTAAAACATGTATTCAATTTATAAAAAATTATAGACTAGAAAAAGCATATAATTTACTTAAAAATACAGATTTGCCTGTTACTCAAATTTCTTTTGATGTAGGATTTTCAAATGTATCTTATTTTATAAGAAGTTTTAAGGAAAAGTATAAAGTTACACCTAAAGAACTTAGGTTAAGAGCTGATGATTCATTTAATGTTTAAATATTGATATGATTATTATTTATATATCACATAGCTTTTATATTTTAATTCTATTATATGTAAAAATCCCTAGAGTTTTATCTCTAGGGATTATATAAAATAAGATTATTTTAAAACTACTTTCTTGAATTTTTTCTTTCCACGTTTTATAACCATACCGTCACCAGCTAAAGCATCTTTAGTAAATGTAGCTTTTACATCAGATACCTTTTCTCCGTCTACAGTTACTCCACCTTGTTCTATGTTTCTTCTAGCTTCAGATCTAGTTGGTGCAAGTTCTGCTTTAACTAATAAAGATATTAAATCTATAACTCCATCAGTTAAGTCTGCTTCTTCTATTTCAGTTGTAGGCATATCAGCATGAGCTGCTCCTGAGAATAAAGCTCTTGAACTTTCTTGTGCTTTTATAGCTTCTTCTTCACTATGAACAAGTTTAGTTAATTCAAATGCTAATACTTCTTTAGCTTCGTTTATTCTGTTTCCTTCCCACTTTTCTATTTCTTCTATTTCTTCAAGTGATAAGAATGTTAACATACGCATACATTTGAATACATCAGCATCAGCAACATTTCTCCAGTATTGGTAGAATTCAAATGGAGATGTTTTATTAGGGTCTAACCATACTGCACCATTTGCAGTTTTACCCATTTTATTTCCTTCTGAGTTAAGAAGTAAAGTTATAGTCATTGCATATGCATTTTCGCCTAATTTACGTCTTATTAAATCAGTACCAGCAAGCATATTACTCCATTGGTCATTTCCACCTAATTGCATTTGACATCCGTATTTTTCATATAAATGATAGAAGTCGTAAGCTTGCATTATCATGTAGTTAAACTCTAAGAAGCTAAGTCCTCTTTCCATTCTATTTTTATAACATTCAGCAGTAAGCATTCTATTAACACTAAATTGTGCTCCTACTTCTCTTAATAAGTCAACATAGTTTAAATCTAATAACCAATCTGCATTATTAACTAATAAAGCTTTGTCTTCTGAGAAATCTATAAATTTGCTCATTTGCTTTTTGAAACATTCACAGTTATGATTTATTTGTTCTGGAGTCATCATTTGTCTCATATCTGTTCTTCCTGATGGATCTCCTATCATAGTTGTTCCACCACCAACAAGTGCTATAGGCTTGTTTCCTGCCATTTGTAATCTCTTCATTAAACATAAAGTCATGAAATGACCAACATGTAAACTATCTGCAGTAGCATCAAATCCTATATAAAATTTTGCTTTACCTGCATTTATAAGTTCTTTTAATTCATCTTCATCAGTTACTTGAGCAACTAGTCCTCTAGCAACTAATTCATCGTATACCGTCATAGACATTACTATTCACTCCTTATAATTATTTTTAATATAAAAAAAGCTTTCGTTCCTATATAAAGGACGAAAGCATTGCTTACGTGTTACCACCTTAGTTTATCAATATCTCACAATATTGACCTTAATAAGTACGCCAAAACTTGGTTATACTTTAGCACTGTAACGTGTGCCAATACGTTAATCCCTACTAGTTGTTATCTTTGGGGATTACAGCTCTAAGATGTATTCAAATTAACTTATCTATTTCCTTTCACCAACCGGAAACTCTCTGAAAGACTACATTAATCTTACTTATTCTTTTCACAGCGTTTATAAATTTATTTTACAAATAATTTTTATATTTATTTAATTATATTAATACATAATAATTTTGTCAACTCATTTTTATTAATATATAAGCTTTCTTATTTACTAACTCTAAAATTTTCTAAAGTTTATATTATTTTATTATTTCCTAAATCTAAGCTATTAACTAATCTAAATTTAACACCTTATAAACTTAATTCATTAGTTTATCTAATATATAACTTTGTCTTACTCTTATATCTATTCTCTTATCTAGTACAGTATTAAATAATATTATTAATATTATAGCTACTTTAAACGCTAATAATAATATTAATATTGTCCCTAATGACATATATCTTGCATAGGATACTTTTTGATATTTAGATAGTATGTAGTTTTGAATTACATTATATCCATCCCTAACGACAAAATAAGCACATAAATATCCAACACATGTAGATATAGTTATTAAATATGTATTATTTATTTCTATATTAATAAATTTAAATATTTGAAAAATTAATAAATATATTGAACATCCATAAAATACTTTTTTAGAACAACCTATAAATCTAGAATATGTTCTAAAATTTTTGATAATATTATACTTTCTTTTAGAGTTATTCTTTAATATTTTTAGTTTATTACTAAAAATTAGCCCTAAATAATATACACTAAACATCATTCCAAACGGAAACATTGCAATTAATAAATAATACATTATATTTGCAACTTCGTTATTATTTAAAAACTTTATATATCCCTTAAATTCCTGCATAAAGCTATAACCAATTAACTTTGAAGCATATATGTCTACAAATACCATAAGAAGTACAGATAGAATAGATCCATATACTAAATCATCCATTATAGTTGTATCATTTTGTAAAAGCATACCACATATTATTCCTAAAATAACACTTTGACTTGCCCAAATAGCTGTCCCAATATTTCCTAAAACTAAACCTGTTATTACAAGTGAAGTTACACCTGCTAATATGCTATATTTAAAATCACATTTTAAGCATATTACAACAAAAAATATTGGTACTATAAAATCTAAATAAAATGTATAACCAAGTCCAGTGGATACAAAGAATATAGTTCCTACAACAAATAAAGCTGACATAAGAGCAGCTTCTGTCATTTTTTTAATATCATTCAAGTTAAACATCTCCAAATCTTATTAATTAATACTTATAAAAATATACATTCTTCCAAAACAACTTTAATACCTTCATTATCCTTATAATACATTTTAATTATACCATATTATATATATCTTTCTTTATGTATTAATATTACTATTTTAAAATATAATAATATTATAAAAGTATAAAGGAAGATTAATCAATGTTTATAATAAAACATTTTAATGATTTAAATGTAGATGAATTTTTTAAGATATCTAAGTCTAGATATAAAGTTTTTGCTTGTAAACAAAAAATTACCCAGGAAAATGACTTTGATGATATTGATAAAAATAAAAGTGCCTAAATTGTAATTATAAATTAGGCACTTTTACTTTATTTCATAAATTTCTTTATAGCATTTATTTTATTTTTATATGGTGGGAATACTAGCTTAATATCTAATTTAGTACTCTTTTTAACAATACTTTTACTATGAGTAAATGTATCAAAACTACTCTTTCCATGATAGCTACCCATACCAGATGAACCTATTCCACCAAAAGGCAAGTAGTTAGATGCAACATGACTTATAGTATCATTTACACATCCTCCACCAAATGAAAATCTAGTTATTACCTCTTCACTAAAAGCTTTATTTTCAGAGAAAACATATAAAGCTAGTGGATTTTTATGTTTAGATATATAATGCTTTATATCTTCCATGTTTTTATACTTTATAACAGGAAGTATTGGACCAAATAGTTCTTCACTCATAACTTTATCATTTAAGTCTACATTTTTAAGTATTGTTGGAGATATAAATCTATTTTCAAAATCAACTTCTCCACCGAAAACTATTTTCTCTTTATCAGCTTCAAGAATATCATTTAATCTATTCATATGCTTTTCATTTACTATACGACCGAAGTCTTTATTATTTTTTATATCTTCACCATAAAATTCTTTTATTACTTTTATGAACTCTTTAACCAAATCATCATATATATCTTCGTGTGCAAGTACATAGTCTGGTGCTACACAAGTTTGCCCTGCATTTATAAGTTTTCCCCACATAATTCTTTTTGCACTTATTTTTAAATTAGCACTATTATCAACTATTACAGGTGATTTACCGCCTAATTCTAGAGTTACTGGTATTAAATTTTTACTTGCTTTTTCCATTACTATTTTCCCTACATTTACACTTCCTGTGAAAAATATATAATCAAATTCTAAATCTAATAATGCACTATTTACTTGATAATCTCCACTAACTACAGCTATATATTCTTCATTGAATGTATCTTTTATCATTTCAATAATTACTTTTTCAACATTTGCAGTGTATTCTGATGGTTTTAAAACAACCGTATTTCCGCCTGCTATAGCTCCTACTAAAGGCTCTATAAGTAGTTGGAATGGATAATTGTATGGACCTATAATAAGCACGCTACCATAATGGCATTTATAAATATATGATTTTCCTGGAAATTGTGCCGAATCATTTTTAACTTTTTTTACCTTTGTCCAAGTTTTTATATTTTTTATAGCATCATCTATACTTCCATATACGAATCCGACTTCATTTAAGTAAGCTTCAAATTCATGCTTTCCTAAATCTAATCTTAATGCTTCAAGTATGTCATTTTCATATTTTTTTATAGAAGTTTTTAATTTTTTTAAATTTCTAATTCTTTCATCTACGCTTATAGAGCCTTTATTTTCTAAGTATTTCTTTTGTGCATCTAAAATGTCTTTATATCTATTCATGTCACACCTCTTAGTTAATTTTAACTTTAATACTAATCTTTAATTTAACCTATTGTGATAGTTAATTTATTGTATATCTTGAAAACTATATCTCAAATTTTATTAAGAAAATAATTTATTGTAAATTATGATATTTTCAAGGATTATATTTAAATAGTATATTAATTTAATTATTTCTAAATCTTATTTTAGTATTTTATCTAATTATTTGCAAATATTATTTTAATATTTATCTGGTCATAATTTACATTACTTAGTAAAAATATTTGATATAATTTTGTATAAAATCAATATATTTTTTGATAAAAAAATAAAGCCTAGACACTAGTCTAGTCTTTATTTTTATTGTTATTCATTATTAATTTAAAACAGTTTTCATTATATTTAACACATTCATCATTTGGATTTATTTCCATACAATTTTTATGATGATAATAAGCCTGTTTTATATCTCCAACTTTAAAATAACAATAACATAAATTAAGATGTGGCTTAAACTTTAAGAAACATCTATTCTTACATTGATAGCAATCATCAGATAAAGGTAACCTTAATATTATCTCATACCAACTTATGGCTCTGTAATACTTTTCTTCACTTTGAAATGAATATGCTATATAGTAAAGTATTTCTCCTTGGGCAGGCCCATATTCAAAAGTTTTATAAAAATATTTTCTAGCTACTTCTTTATCATCTTTACATAAATAACATTCACCTATTTTACAAAGTGCATCAATTATTTCCTCTTCACAAGTACCTTTAGATATAAATTCTTCTAAAACCTCTATTGCTTCGTTATAGTATCTATTACAATATAATTCTTTTCCATAATAATATAAATCTCTTTCATTAAATACTGCTTTTTCTTCTACTTTCTTTTTGTATATTTTTAGGTTTCTATCACTTATAGGTTTAACTTTATCATGTATTATACAAATATCACTATCATAAATATTTCCACTCACTTTTATATATTCGTGAACAAATCCAATCCATTTAAAGTTATTTTCTCTTTTAACTATTCTATTTCTTATCATAGTTAATTTTGGATTATTACATTCATCTATGTTGATATATGTGTGCATAGTTATTACATCTATATCAAATGATAAAATTTGTTTTAAATTTAGAAGTTTTTCTTTATTTTCATCATCTATTATTTCATCAGCATCTAACCATAGTATATAATCTTTAGTGGCTTTTTCAAAAGAAAAGTTTCTAGCAGCTGAAAAATCATCATTCCAAGTATAATCATATATATTTTCTGTGTAATTTTTACATATATTTTTACTATTATCAGTAGATCCTGTATCAACTATTATTATCTCATCAACCACATCATAAATACTTTTTAAACATCTATCTAAAACTAATTCTTCATCTTTTATTATCATACATAAGCTTAGGGTTATCATGTCTATACTCCTTATTGGATTTGCTTTTATGCTTTATTGTATGATATTTCTACAAATTGTGTTAAATATGTTATATATTTTTCTATTGATTTAATAAAATCTTCTATTTCATATTTATTTATATACACACCTTTTATATTCTTTAATATATCAATAGTAGTTATTACTATTTCTTGACTAAGATTTTCATAGTCTTTGTTTAATTCTTCTTTTATATGCCCTTTTAAATTTTTTATAAATACTTCTATATTTTCAAGTACTTCTTTACTTTTTCTATCATCTAAAACCTTATCGTATATAACTTTTCCAACTGCTCCACTTATAGTTCCAGCTATTAAAAGAGGCGGTAAATAAGTCATAATTGCGCCTCCAAGTGTAAGTGATGTTGCATAATTACCTAAAGTTGCGCTGTAAATTGAAATAACCCCTCCTGATGTAGCTCCAAGAATTGCTCCTGTACCTATTGTAGCAAGTATTGAATTAATGTCTGTTTTTTCGCTATCTAATTTAAATGTTGGTGTATCTAATAATTCATTTTTATAAGCTATATCATTTATATATCTTTTTATGTCATCATCCATTTCATCACTTACTTCTTTAAGGCAAGTACTCCACTCTTTAAAGTACAAATCATTTAGTTCATTCTTTTTTGAATTTATCAAATCGGTTAAATAAGATTCATTTATATATATATTTGCATAGTTTATATCATTTTTAATTCGTTTTACTTCATCACTTAAGAAAATTCTATCAATCCAGTCATTTATTTCAAATTCCATTTTTTCTTTTATATAGTCTTTTTTATTTTGTAATAGTCTTTCATATTTTTTTAATTCATCTAATAATACATCAATGCTTTTATTATAATCATTGTGTACTATTATGTCTTTTTGAATTATGCCTTCTATTGATGTTTTTATACTTTTATGTTTTGTATCATTAGAGTTTTCATATATACCCTCTATATAATCAGTTAATTTTCTAAAGTTTTCTCTAAGTTCTGTATAATTTGATACTATTAAGTCTGTACTTTTTGCTATTGTTTTTTTGCTCATTTTATGTTGGTATTCAAGAGATGATGATATCATAAAAAATCTATCTATATAAATTCCATATTCACCTGTTATATAATCTAAGATTTCACTTCTATTTTCTATTAATAAATCACATTTATTGACAACTCCAATAATAGGTTTATTATACTCACTTAACAAATCTAATGCTTCTACTGTATCTTCTTGACCTAAGTGAGTTGCATCTATAACAAATAAAATTAAATCTGCATACTTAATATAATCTATAGTTTTTTTCTCATTACTTTGAGTTATGCTTTTTAACCCTGGTGTATCTACTATATTTATTTTTTTCAAATAATCTATATCTAAACTTATTCTTGTTAAATCTTCAGATTCACTTACATCTGTATTTTCACCATAAACAACTTCTATTACTGATGAAGTAGCTTCTAATACATCTACTTTACTTATTTCTTTTCCTAAAAGTGCATTTAAAAGACTTGATTTTCCTGCTTTAACTTCTCCTACTATAGCTATATTTAATGGTTTGTATTGACTTGATTCTAATGCTTTAATATTTTCTATTTGTTCATTTAGATTTTCAAATACAATATCTTTAAAAGGCACTACTTCCTTTTGTGATAATTTTTGTCTTATTGGTGAATTAAACAAAGTCTCTTTAATTTCATATATATATTTATTTATATTTTCCAAAATATCACCTCAAATTTATTAATATATTTTCTATATTATTTAAGTAACTAATATGTTCTTTTATTAAATTGTAATCTAAGTATTTATTTTTAAATGTAATTTGCTTAACTTCATTTACATTATCTTTTATATAATCTAATTTATCTTTTAAGGTTGTTATTATTTCATCTTCTAAGTATGTGATATTTTTATAGATATGGTTACTTAATGCTATTTCATCGTTTAAAACTTTTTCTGATTTTGTTTTAGTGAATTGATTTATAAGATTTGATAGTTGATTATTTCTTTTTACCTTTGTAAAATTATTATAATTTATAATTAAATATTTACTTTTAGAAAAATAAACTTTTGTATTGATATTATTTTTTGTACTATTTATAAAATCCGCCTTTTTAATTAATATATTATATTTTTTTTCTATTTCTTTACTACATTGTATTTCTAAATTCTCTATTAATTTTTTTAGTGAATATAAATCGTCTTTAGTATATATTTTTTTCTTCTTAAATTCATTTATATAATTTAATGTATATAAATATATTTCATCACAAGTTTTATAAAGCTCAAAACCAATTTCATTGTATAAAGATATATCTTTATATAAATTTCTCTTATATGAATATATTTTATCTAATACTTTATTTTTCATTATAGATAAATTTTTATATTTTGAATTTATTTGACTTTTTTCACATACTATTTTGAAATTTCTCTCTATAGATTTATACAACTTGTTTATGTTGCTTTTATCAATTAAATCGTTGTCTTTATTTACAAGCCCATCTAAAGCATCACGCGCTGATATATAAACAATATCATTAAATTTGTTACTATATATTTTATTTACCTTTTCTTTAAGTCTTTCTAAGTCTTTTTCATTTTTTATTATATCTATTTTATTAACTACACCTATTATTTTCTTTTCATGCAAATTATCTATTTCATTTATTTCTTCAATTAACTTATTAGTTTTTTTAGATACTATATTTTGAGCATCTATTAACCATATTACTCCATCTGATTTTTGATAGTATTTTTTCATACGATTTAATGTATTTTTTAGTAATGTCTGATTAAGTCCTGGGGTATCTACTATTGTAAAGTCATTAAGTATTTTTTTATTTTTTAAATAGTATTTGATTTGTTCTATGTCAGATTTGTATAAGTGTAATTTTTCTTGTTCAATTTTTAATTCTTTTAATTTTTCTTTACTAAGTTTATTCTTATAATTTAATATTATTTTAGATATCTCTTTTTTGGATATTTTAAATTTATGCTCTTCTTCTTTTAATATTTTTTTGCCATTACTTAAACTTTTTATAATCTCTCTTTCATCATTATAAGTTATTTTTATTTTTTCATTATCAGATTTAGTAAATAAATCTAATTTCCATGTATTTGGTATATCACTAGTTTCTATTACTTTTTCTTGTAAAAGAGCATTTATAAGAGTTGATTTGCCATAATTACCAGATCCCATTATAAATAATAAAAATGGATTTTCTAGTTCTTTTATACTTTTAATATTTTCTTTTATTTCATTTTCTATATATGAAACTAATTCATTTGATTTACTTTCTTTATTGTTTATATTATTTTTTACTAGTTGTAATTCTTTATTTAACTTATTCATTATATTTAGTAATTTATTTAACTCACTAATCCTACTATCATACATATTATCATCCTTTTTTATTTTAAATGTTTCCTCCTTAAAATATAGTATTTTAAAATTTATTATATTTTATGAATTTTAATTACGTTAAATAACTTATATCTGTATATAAGTAAAATTTAATATTATATTTATTTAATATATTTTTAAAACTAAAAAAGGCTGTATAGTCAGCCTTATATCAAATCATGTGCATATTCTTTTATTGGTGCATTTTTTAATAATAATACTGAACAAATTAAAGATATTACTATAGTTAAAGCTTTTATAAATAAACCTATTTTTACATTTATAATAAATCTTAAAATATTTACTAAGTTAATACTTATATAATTCATAATTAAATCTGTTTTAAATATAGAAAATCCTACTCCTAATGTTATAACTATTGTTGGTATAACTAAAAATATTATTATTGATGTTTTCTTTTTTAATCTATATAAAATACTTCCAAGTAAAAATCCTATAGATGAAAATGTAGATAAAGTTAAAAATTGATTCAAAATATCTATTATAAATCTTTTTATACTTAAATCAGAAAATGCATATAACATTGTTGTTTCTGTTTCTAAAAAACTATTTATAATAACAGTAACCGTATCTAAAAAATATGCAGAATCTCCAATTATTAAAGAATTCTTGCCAGAAACATACTCTACTATAAATTTTAAAATTAGTCCCCATAAAACTACAAATATTGCAAATACTATCCCCATTCCTATCATTGAAATTATAGATGCTTTTATATAGCTTTTTCTATCTGCTTTTATATTCATTGCAACATTAAATTTTTTGTATGAAAAATATATACCATATATAAACATTAAGAATACTGTTATAGAATATATTTCACTTTTAAATATTAAATATCCATTTTCAAATACTGAATGTTTAAATCCTGTTAGTATTTCCTTTCCATCATTTGTTATTACCATTGAAAATGCTATTACTATCATTAATATTGTAAACTTTTTCATTAATCTAAAATACGGCATTAACTTATTCATTTGTATTCCCCCTTTTAGTAAGATGTACAAACATATCTTGAAGATTCATAGTTTCTAAATTTATATTTAAACTTTCTATAAACTCTAAATCATCTTCATTTATCTTTCCATAGTATTTATACACTTGTTTAGATCCAAAACTTTTATCAGGTGTTGTATCTTTTAAACATTGTAATTTTTCCAAATCAGATTTATCTCCACTTATATAAAATGATTTTTGACTTATATTATCTATACTATCATCAACTATTACTTTTCCTTTATGTATTATAACTACATTTTCAATTAGGTTTTCTACTTCATTTATAAGATGAGTTGATAATATTATAGTTCTAGGATTTTTTATATAGCTATCTAATAATATCTTATAAAACTCATTTCTATTGTCCGCATCAAGACCTATTGTAGGTTCATCAAATATAGTTATTGAAGCATTTGAACATATTCCTATAATATTTGATACTATACTTTTCATCCCTCTTGATAATTTTCTATACGGCTTTTTAGAATCTACATCAAAATAATCACACAATTTTTCTTGTAGTTCTTTATCATAATTTTTATAAAAGTATGAGTAAATATTAAATAATTCTTTTATTGAAATATCACTTTCAGGAAACTCTCTTTCCCTTACTATACATAACTTATCTAGTATATCATCACTTTCATTTATGTCTTGTCCAAATATTTCTACAGTACCACTTTTACTAATTAATTGCTTTGCAATTATATTTAATAATGTAGTTTTACCTACTCCATTTTTCCCAAGTAAACCATATATCTTATTTTCATAAAAATCTATAGATATATCATCAAGTATTACACTATTATTAAAAGACATACAAACATTTTTAACTTTTATAGCTATACTCATTTAGTTTCCCCCTTTATATTGTTTAATAATTTCAAGTAATTCATCTTTATCTATTTCTAATTTACTTGCTTCTTCAATTAAATTTTTTATAACCTTATTTTTAAA
>CAJFPU010000036.1 GCA_904418825.1 uncultured Romboutsia sp.
TAGCAAATTTATTTAAAACTTCTTCAAATACACCTTCATAGTTTAAATCTTCAGGAACTGTTATTTTAAGTTGCATAGATTTGCCTTTAGGTATAGCAAATTTAATTATATCTAATATAAACATTAAAGCAGATAAAATAACTGTAAATATAACTGCGTAACCAATGTATCCCATACCGCAAGTTAATCCAACTGCTAAAGTAAAGAATACATAAGCGATATCTTTTGGATCTCCAGGTGCACTTCTAAAACGAATTATAGAAAATGCTCCAGCTAAACTAAATGCTCTAGCAACATTGTTACCTACTAAAAGAATAATAATTGATATTATTACAGGTAACATAATTAATGTAAGTGAAAATCCTGAACTATATCCATTTTTTTGATTAGTTTTAATATAAACACAGCTAATTACTAGCCCTAATAATATTGATGCAGAAATTACTATTAATGCATTTACAAGAGTAAATGATTCTCCTGTTGTTGATGAAATTATTGTTTCTAACATACTTTTGTACTCCTTTTTATATTGTTATTTTTATTTTCTAAACAATACATCATATATTCATTACCATATTTTGAATAATGAGTATTGTATATTTCTAAATCAGAAAGAATTTTAGTAAACCACACTGGAATAGCTCCTAAAAACTTAACTTCCATTAAATATTTATTTTCGCCTAAAATATCATGACCAAAACAACCAGAACTTAAATATAAATCATCACGTCTCGCAGTTATTTTAGAATCAAAAGTTATTCGAAACTCTTTATCTTCTTTTCCAAAGAATGCTTTACGAGAATATCCTATATAAACATTTGGATAGACTTTATTTTTGCTTAAGTAATATTCTATTTCTTTTATAACTTGTTTATTTTCGTAATCATCAAACAATGGCTTTTTACCATTTTCTAAAAATTCATAAACATCACCTAAAGTCATTACAACTCTTCTTTTATTAACTATTCCATTTATTTTCTTTTTCAACTCTAAAAATACTTTATCATTTAAGCTAGTTGGAATATTATAACTTCTAAGTCTAAGCTTTTCCTTATAGTAAGGCTTAGAGATAGAGTGTCTAATTACATCATTATTAAGAGTGTCGTAATATATATTATAAATGTTGTAGTTTTCACCTAATTTACAGTACTTATCCAAGTTCATATAATCTGAAAGTATTGGGATTAATTTATCATATTGTTCTTTTGTTATAATAAATTTTTTTTCAAAACGTTTAAATGATTTTATAGCCATTTATACTTCCTCCTATTTGTTTAATAACTTCTTTCTGAGATTATTATAAAAAATTAATCTTAAACAAAACTTAAATGTATATGTAATTAATGTGAATTATAGTAAAATATTTGTCTCGCTTATATATAAAGATAGTATAATTATAATGTAGATTTTAAATTAGTATAATATAATAGGGAGTCTTTAATGAGTAAATACATATTTATAGCTTCAGATTTTGAAATACCTGAAGTAGATTTAACTAATGAACAAATAATAACACCTATAGAAGCAAAACTAAAAGGAATAAAACCGCCAAATTTTTGTTCTTGGGATGAGCTAGATCCAAATAGTGAAATATCATATTTTGAAAGTGAAGATGATATGGGAAATCTTTGTATTCGTAAAGAAAACTATATTTTTGATGATGTACATTTTTATACTGATAAAGAATTTATATATGAAGTTTCTTGTAGTATAGATAATAAAAGAGCAAAACAAATATTAGATTATATAAAAGATATTAAGTTGATAAGTCCAATAGAGTTATATTCAATTTGGCTAGATGATAAAGTAGACCTTGAATATAGTGCTGTATCTATATATAATCTTAATGAAGAAATGATTTTAAAAATAATAGAAAATTATAACTTTAGTTTAACAATAAAATAATAAAAATATTAAAAATGCTAATATAATTATTTTAATACATAATAACTTTAGTTTATGTGACATAGTTACAGAAGAAAGTGTATGATAATGATATTATAAATAATAAAAATAGATATTAAGAGAGGGGACTAAGATGACAAAACCATCAGTTTATCACAGCCAAGGATATAATTGTGCAGAAGCATTAATAAAATCATATAATGAAGAACATAACACAGATATACCAGTATCACTAGGAAGTGCAATGGGGACTGGTATGACAGTAGGAAGTTTATGTGGTGCTGTAAATGCAGCAGCTATGATAGTAGGATATATAAAAGGAAGAGAAAATAATGGTCAAGCAAATGAAGCTAGAGGTTATGCTAGAGAATTGATGAGTAGGGTAAGAGGAAATTTTAATTCTGAAATATGCTCAGACCTTAAAAGAAATAAGGTTAGTTGTGCAGATATAATAGACTTTTCATATGAGGCTTTAAAGGATATATTAGATAAATAAATTGAGAATTAGAGTGTAGCAAAAGTCTACACTCTTTTCATTGGATTTGATTGTAAAAAATTTTTTGAGCAACGATAAATAAAATATAAAAGTGTATAACTAAAAATAGACTTTTATATTTTAATAGTAAGTTTTAATTGATAGTATTAAAAAAATATAATGGATATAATAAAATATAGGTTTTGATGTGAAAATTCACTAGAATTTCATTTTAGATTCACTTTTAGTTAATATTTTTAATATATAATATTATTGTAAAAATATTATATGTAAAAATTTATAAATATACATTAATAAAGTTAGTAAATATAAAAAAAGAGAGGTAGATTAGTATGGAGGGAACAACTGATAATACAAATGAAGCTATTTCAATTGAAGGGAATTTTGAGTTATTAGCTGAGGCTATAGAATTTTTAAAGAAGAAAAGAAAAAAAGAAGAAAATGAGAAAATTTAAATATAGATGATGATATGGTAAAGAGAAAAAGAATGCCAAAAGTTAAGAGTGCATTTTAAAGTAGATTCAATAAATAAAAAATATGATTATATAAATAAGTAAATTATAGTTAATTGTCTAGAAATTGACTACAAATACATACTATGATAAAATTTTAAGGACAAAATTAAAAAGACAGGTGGATATTATGTTACAAGAGACTAAAGAATTATTAAAAGGATTTTACGGATTAGATGATGAAACTTTTAAATTATCTGAAGAAGCAATGGATGATATAAAACATAAATTTGATGAAATAAAAGAAATAAGAGAATATAATCAATACAAAGTATTAAAAGCTATGCAAGAATCTAATTTAAGTGATAACCATTTTAACTGGACAACAGGATATGGTTATAATGACTTAGGTCGTGAAAAAGTAGAAGAAATATATGCTAATGTATTTGGAGCTGAAGATGCATTAGTTAGACCTATAATAGTTAACGGAACTCATGCACTTACACTTTGCTTACAAGGAATATTAAGACCAGGTGATGAAATACTATCAGTTACGGGTAAACCATATGATACATTAGAAGGTGTTATAGGAATAAGAGAAGAAAAAGGTTCTTTAAAAGAATTTGGTGTTACATATAATCAAGTTGATTTCTTAGAAAATGGAGATGTTGATTTAGAAGGAATTAAAACGAAGATAAATGATAAAACTAAAATGGTATTTATACAAAGGTCTAAGGGATATTCTTGGAGAAAATCTCTTACAATATCAGATATAAAAGAAATAGTAGATGTTGCTAAATCTGTTAAAGAAGATGTTATAGTTATGGTTGATAACTGTTATGGAGAATTTATAGAGACTAAAGAACCAACAGAAGTTGGGGTTGATATAATGGCAGGATCACTTATAAAAAACCCAGGTGGAGGACTTGCTTTAACTGGTGGATATGTAGCTGGTAGAGCTGATTTAGTAGAACTTATATCATACAGACTTACAACTCCAGGTATAGGTAAAGAATGTGGTTTAACATTTGGTACAACTAGAAGTGTATTACAAGGTTTTTTCATGGCTCCATATGTAGTTTCTCAAGCTTTAATGGGTGCAATATATTGTGCTAGAATGTTTGAAAAAATGGGATATGAAGTTCTTCCAAAATACGATGATGTAAGAAGTGATATAATACAAATAGTAAGACTTAAAAATGCTGATGAAGTTATAGCATTTTGCCAAGGTGCTCAAGCTGCAGCTCCAGTTGATTCATATGTTAAGCCAGTTCCTTGGGCAATGCCAGGATATGATAGTGAAGTTATAATGGCTGCAGGTGCCTTTGTTCAAGGTTCTTCTATAGAACTTAGTGCAGATGCTCCAATAAAACCACCATACAATGTATACTTCCAAGGGGGACTTACTTTTGATCACTCTAAGATGGGAACATTAAAGGCTATAGAGTATATGAAAAAGTCAAAATAATTTTTTTGAGCGAAGCGAATTTTTTATAAAAAATAGAATAAGTTTGTACAATATTTAATATAATTATATTAAATAATATATTGATTAAAATAGATTTGATTAATAGATATATTAACAAGAATAAAATTATGTAAACTATAATATCAAATTTTAATATTTAAATTTAGATAAACTAGGGATTATGACTTAAAAATTATAAGGTTATAATCCCTTAATATATAGGGGGACAAAATATGAAGTGGATAGAACAAATAGAAAAATATAATCCTGTTGATGAACAAGAGAAAAAAGATAAAGAAATTATATTAGATTTTATAAATAAAAATGATGATGTTTTAGTTAGAGATAATGAAATAGCACATATAACAAGTTCTGGGTTTATAGTAAATAAGTCAAGAACTAAGGTTTTAATGATACATCATAATATATATAATTCATGGGGATGGACTGGTGGACATGCTGATGGAGATAGTGATTTAATTTATGTATCAATAAAAGAAGCTAAAGAAGAAACCGGTATAAAAGAAGCTAGGCCTATAACAAATGATATATGTTCTATAGATATATTACCAGTAAATGCTCATATAAAAAGAGGAAAGTATGTAGCAAGTCATCTTCATTTATCAGTAGCATATATTTTAGAAGCTGATGAAAATGAAGAGTTAGTTGTTAAAGAAGATGAAAATAGTGATGTTAAGTGGGTTGATATTGATAATGTATTAGAGTTAACCAGCGAAGATCATATGAAAACCGTTTATAAAAAATTAATAAATAAATGTAAATTGTATTAGAATAAGTAATGTATTTTAAGCTACTCAATTTTGAGTAGCTTTTTTTTATAAGTAGAATAAATGATTTAAAATATATGTAAAATTATGTATTTATTGTAAAATTACTAATATATAAAAATGTTTCATAGAAAAAATACTATAAAAATAAAAATATTTAAAACTTTTTATTAAATTATAGAGTCTAATATATAGAATAAGATATTGGAAGGAGATAAAATGGAGGAAGTACTTTTAGTTAAAAGAGCTATTAAAGGGGATAGTCAAGCTTTTGAAAATCTTATGAATATCTACTTTGATAGGATGTGCAGAGAAGCTTATATAAGATGTAAGTATGAAGATGATGTTAAAGAAATCGTTCAAGAGACTATATATAAGGCTTATAGAAATATAAGGAATTTAAAAGAACCACAGTATTTTAAGACATGGTTAAGTAAAATACTTATAAATGTAGCAAATGATTATTTAAGAAAAAAAGGAATGGTAGATTTAGAACTTGATAAGACTTCTTATATAAAAGAAGTTGTAACTGAAGATAAGGTAGAGATAAAAATTGATTTATATAATGCAATAGATGAACTAGAAGATAAATATAAAGATGTAGTTATTCTTAGATATTTTGATGACTTAAAAATAGAAGAGATATCTAAAAGATTAGATCGACCTATAAATACAATTAAAACTCATTTAAGAAAGGCTCTCAAGGATATGAAAAAAATGTTAAAGGAGGGATATTTTAATGAGTAAATTTATAAAGAAACAACAGTATAATTCAATAGATGAAAATATAGATGATGAATTTGTTGATATAGATAGTATAACTATAGAAGAAATAGATAAAGAAATAGAAAACTTTTACATAGATAAAGAAAAAATAAATAATATAAAGTTTGAATTTGATAAAGAGCTTATAATTAAAGAAGTAATAGATAAAGCAGAAGAAGATATTAAAAAAGAAAAGAATAAAAAAACTATATCTAAAGTAGCAGTAGGTATAACTGTTATATTATCAATAGGAATATATAATCCAGCATTAGCTCATAATATTCCACCAATTATGAATGTATTAGAAAATATAAATAATTTATTACATGTAGATGAAATAACATCATATATAGGTTTTGATAAAATAATACCTAGGGCAGTTATAGATGATGAAAATAATATAAAGTTTGTTAAATATACAAAGGATAAAGTAGAGAATGATAACAAAGACGTTGTAGATTTAGATAATGAATTAGAAAATAGTCAACAAGTACCTGAGGTAAGTGAAATAAATACTCAATATGCTGCAGTTGATTTTATACATAGGATGAGTAATAAAATTATAAAACCTATAGATGGAAGAAAAAATGGGAGTATTGACATAAATCCTCAAACTATAGATGTTGCACTAAATTCATTAAATAATATAGAAGATGAAGAAGCAAGAAATTATTTATATTATGAGCTTAGTAAATGGAAAATTGGAGATTTTGAAAATGCTGTATTAGTTCATAATTATGTATGGAATATGTTAAATGGAAATATTGGAAAGGCATTATCATTAGATAATTATGAAATTGATAAAATAAAAAGTAAATATTTTAAATAAATATAAGGGGGATAAACATGAGCAAACTTTTTAAAAAAGTAATTTTACTTTTTAATGTATTTATAGTATCAACTTTTGTTTTATTAGGATGTAGCAAAAATGATGAAATACAATCTATGGTTAAAAGTTATGAAAACTTATTAAATGAAGGAAACTATAAAGAGTTATATAATAATATTTCAAAACAATCAAAAGAATATATATCTAAAGAAGACTTTATAAAAAGATACTCTAGCATATATTCGAGTATAGGAGTAAATGATATAAATATTTCAATTGGAGAAATAAATAGTAAAACTGAGATACCTATATCAATTACAATGAATACTTTAGCAGGAAAATTGAAGTTTGAAGATATAAAGGTAAATATAGTTGAAGAGGATAAAGATTATAAAATAGTATGGAATGAAAGCTTAATAATTCCTAATATGATTAAAGATGATAAAATAGGAGTAGAAGTTGATAAAGCTATTAGAGGTCAAATATTAGATAGGGATAATAATAAGTTAGCTTATGATGGTAAGGCTTATCAAGTAAGTATACATCCTAGTGTTTTTACAGTAAATAAAGATGAAAATTTATCTAAGTTTGCAAATATATTAGATGTAAGTATAGATAAAATAAGTGAAAAAATAGAAAATCAAAACCCAGAGCATAAAATACCAATATTAAAGGTGTCTCAATATGAAGATGAAAAAATTAATTCATTAAAAACTATAGAAGGTGTAATTATAGATGAGGTAGATTCTAGAGTATATCAAAATAGTGAAGCATTAGGTTGTTTGATTGGATATACTGATAATATAACTAAGGAAGAACTAGAAAAATACAAAGATAAAGATTATAACTCACAAAGCAAAATAGGAAAATCAGGATTAGAACAAGTTTATGAAGATAAATTAAGAGCAAGAGATGGTGTACATATATTTATAAAAAGGGGAGAAGAAAAAATAACTTTAGCAAAAACTGAACCTATAAATGGAGAAAATATAAAGTTATCAATAGATTCTAAACTTCAGGAAAATATATATGCACAAATGAATAATGAAAAAGGAGCATCTGTAGCATTACATCCTCAAACTGGAGAAGTATTAGCAATGGTAAGCTCTCCATCTTATAACTCTAATACAAAGGTTACATATATAACTAAGACTATATCTAATAAATGGAAAGAAAGCGAATATGCTCATAATGAAAATCGATTTAATAATGCCTACTCACCAGGATCAACTATGAAACTTATAACAGCATCTATAGGATTAGATGAAAATGTATTAAATTCAAATGATACATTTGATATTAAAGGACTAAATTGGCAAAAGAGTAGTGATTGGGGAGAATATTATGTTACTAGGGTAAAAGATCCGAAAAAACCAGTTAATTTATATGATGCTACTAAATATTCTGATAACATATACTTTGCAGATTTAGCTATAAAAATAGGTAAAGATAAACTTATAGAAGGAGCTAAAAAATTTGGTATAGGAGAAACTTTAGATTTTGAATATCCTATGGATAAATCACAAATATCTAATAAAGGTAAATTAGATAATGAAATGTTACTTGCAGATAGTGGATATGGTCAAGGTGAGGTACTTATGACTCCTCTTGATGTAGCAATGTCTTACTCGGCACTTTCTAATAATGGGAATATAATGAAACCAAGACTTGTAATAAGTGAAAATAAAGAGCAAAAAGTATATAGTGAGGCTATAAATAAAGAAAACTTAGAAAACCTAATTAGTTGTTTTGGTGCAGTTATAAATGATGAAGATGGAACAGGTAATTTAGGAAAAATAAATGGAGTAAACTTAGTAGGAAAAACTGGTACAGCGGAAATTAAAAAAAGTAAAGATGATACAGAAGGTAGTGAAAATGGATGGTTTGTAGCAGTAAATATGGATGAGCCTAAAATAGCTATATCAATGATTATAGAAGATTTAAACGGAAAATCTACAGCAAGTCATGTAGTACCCAAAGTGAAAAATATAATAGAAAGTTATATTAATAATTAACCTTAGAGGAAGCAAGTAGATGTAGTTGGCTATATGAGTAAATCAAATTTTTATTACTTCTATAGAATTATTTATATAAATATAATATAATAACATGTAATGCAAATCTGTATTATATTTATACGTATTTTAATTGGAGGAATTTAAATGGATAACTACAGAAATTCTATGTCAAGAGAAAATCTGATAATATTAATAATGGCAGCAGCTATACTTGTTTTTAATTTAGTTGGATTTATAGTGTCATACTTTGTATGGAAAGATTTAAGCAAAGAATCTGATTATATAAGAGAAAATGGAAGAAAGCTATTAAATTTTCATATATCTTTTGTAATATATGAAATAATAGCAGGAGCATCAATAATTGCATTGATAGGATTTATTTTAATGCCAATAGTTTCAATATCATATATAGTATTGGCAATATTAGGTATGATAAAGTATGGTCAATATAAAGACTATGATTATGCATTTGTAATTAACTTTATAAAGTAATTGATTAAAGATGAAGATAAAATCTTCATCTTTTTTGTTTTTATAAAAAACTTAATAATATTAATTTTATTATATATATTTTTTTATTTTTATGATTAATGTATACACCTAAATTTTTCAAATAACATAAGATGTCATATATTAATAAAGGAGTGGAATATATGTGTGGTATAGTAGGATGGGTTAATCTTAAAAAAGATATAAAGCCGTATTATAATGTAGTAGAAAATATGAGAGATACTCTAGAATTTAGAGGTCCAGATTCATATGGAATAAAAGTATATGACAATGCAATACTTGGACATAGAAGACTTGCTATAGTTGATCCAACTGGTGGACTTCAACCTATGGATAAATATGTAGGTGACAGAAAATACACTATAGTATACAATGGAGAATTATATAATACAGAAGTTGTAAGACGTGATTTATTAGATAAAGGATATAGCTTTAACTCATATTCTGATACAGAAGTGCTTTTAACTTCATATATAGAGTATGGGCAAGATTGTGTAAATAAAATTGATGGTATATATGCATTTGCAATATGGGATGATTATAAAAAAGAATTATTTTTAGTAAGAGATCCATTAGGAGTTAAACCTTTGTTTTACTCATTTAAGGAGGATTCTTTAGTATTTGGATCTGAAATTAAAGCATTATTAAAACATCCAAATATTGATTCTATAGTTGATAAGCAAGGTTTATTAGAGATGATAGCTATAAGCCCCCAAAGAAATTTAGGATCAGGAGTATTTAAAGATATAAAAGAAGTACCTCCTGCTTATTGTTTAACATACAATGAAAATGGAATAAAATTAAGACAATACTGGGAGTTAGAAGCAAAAGAACATACAGAAGATTTAGGTCAAACTACAAAGCATTTAAGAGAATTATTAGTAGATGCAATAGAAAGACAACTTGTTAGTGATGTACCAGTTTGTACTTTCTTATCTGGTGGACTTGATTCAAGTTTTATATCATATGTAGCTGCTAAGTCTTTTGAAAGAGATAACAAGGGGAAATTAAATACATTTTCAATAGATTATACTGACAATGAAAAATATTTTAAAGCTAGTGAATTCCAACCAAATAGTGATGCTTTTTGGGTTGTGAAAATGACAGAGTATATTAAAAGTAATCATCATAATGTAATATTAGATAATACAACACTTGCTTCTTATTTAAAAGAGGCCACATTAGCAGCAGATTTACCTTTAATGGCAGATATAGATTCATCTCTTTATTTATTTTCTAAGGAAGTAAGAAAACATGCTACAGTTGCATTATCTGGAGAATGTGCTGATGAGGTATTTGGTGGATATCCTTGGTACACTAAAGACTATGAAAATATAGAAATATTTCCATGGCAAGATTCATTAAATCATAGAAAAAATATATTAGCAAAAAGTCTAAAAGACTTACCTATAGAAGAATATGCAAAACAAATGTGTCAAGATAGTATAAAAAAAGTTCCAAAGTTAAAGGGCGAAAGTTTAAGAGATGAAAGAATGAGAGAGTTAACTTATCTAAACATAAAATGGTTTATGGTAACTTTATTAAATAGAAAAGATAGAATGACTATGGCAAATAGTTTAGAGGGAAGAGTACCTTATGCAGATAAAAAATTAGTTGAATATGCGTACAATATACCAGCAGATATGAAATTATTACATGGTCGTGAAAAAGGACTTTTAAGAGAGGCTATGAGAACTTTACTTCCGGATGAAATAATAGATAGAAAGAAAAGTCCATATCCAAAAACACATAATCCAATATATACTAAAGCAGTGTGTAAAATGCTAAATGATATAGTTCAAAATCCAAATGCTAAGCTTTTTCAAATAGTAGACAAAGAAGCTGTGATTAACATGATAAATACTGAAGGTAAAAGCTTTACTAAACCTTGGTTTGGTCAACTTATGACAGGACCACAAGTAATAGCATATTTAATTCAGTTAGAAACATGGTTAAATGAATATAATGTAAAACTAGATATATAAAAAAGGGGTATTATTATGGGATTATTAAGAGTAATAAAAAAAGAAGATCATAATAGTGCAAAAATAGTTCAAATACTAAACACTAATAAACAAATAAAATTTGTATCTCTTATGGGTATAGATTTAGGCGGAAATGCAACTGATGAAAAAATACCTGTAGAATTATTTAAAAAAGATATTAATGACTTTTTATATAGAGGGGTACAAACAGATGGTTCAAGTGTTGAACTTCATGAGATTGCAACTTTAAACAATGCCAAAGTTAATTTACTTCCTGATTTAGACGTAAATTGGTATATCGATTATAATACTGAATTAACTGATTATGAAACTAAATTGCCTGTTGGTACACTTAAGATACCTTCTTTCTTAGTACACAATGATAAAAAGGTATGTTCAAGAGGAATACTACAAAGAGCAACAGATAATTTAGAAAATACTTTAATTAATTTATTAAAAAAATATCCAAATCTTTCTAATAATATAGATATAGATAGTGTAGATGATATAGAAAAGATAAATATAACATCAGCAACAGAGTTAGAATTTTGGGTAAGTACACCAGAAGATAAAGCAGATTTAGATAAATTATATGTATCTCAAAGTTTAAAAGAGCAGTATTGGAAAAAAACTCAAGGTACTATAAGAAGTGCATTAGAAAGAACTCTTATAATATTACAAGAATTGGGTGTAGAACCTGAAATGGGTCATAAAGAAGTTGGTGGTATAGCAAGTTCTATAAGTATAGATGGGAAAACTAATCATGCAATGGAACAATTAGAAATAGATTGGAAATATTCAAGTGCAATACAAACTGCAGATAATGAGATAGTAATAAGAGATATAGTTGAAGAGGTATTTAAAAGTTTTGGTCTTAATGTAACTTTTAAAGCTAAGCCATTTAATAAAGTAGCTGGAAGTGGAGAACACACTCATATAGGAATAAGTGCGAAATTAAAAAATGGAAAAGTTAAAAATTTAATTTCACCTAAATCAATGAATAATGATTTTATGAGTGAAATAGGATATGGAGCATTAATGGGAATACTTAAAAATTATGAAGTATTAAATCCATTTGTAACGGATTCAAATGATGCATTAAATAGATTAGTGCCAGGATTTGAAGCTCCAGTATGTATAGTTACTTCACTTGGAAAAAGTTATGAAATGACATCAAGAAATAGATCAATATTAATAGGACTTATAAGAGATATAGATAACCCATTAGCAACTAGATTTGAATTAAGATCACCAAATCCATTATCAAATACTTATTTAGTTTTAGCAAGTATTTACCAGGCAATAATAGATGGTATAAAAGCAGTGGCAGTTAGTAATTTAGATTCTAAAGAATTAGAAAAAGAAATATCTAAAAATGCTGGTGAAGGTGGTTTTTATCTAGAAAAAGATAGAAAATACAGAGATGAAGAAAATGTATTTGAGTATTACACTCAAGAAGAAAGAGAAAAATTATTTGGAAAATCACCAGCTACAGTTTATGAAAATATGTTAAATTTAGATAAATATATTGAAAAAGTTGAAGTATTAAAAAATAATGATGTATTTACTGATGATATTATAAATTCATTTAAAGTAGGTGCTATATATAAATGGATGAAGGAATTAAAAGATAGGATTATACAAGACAATATGGATATAATAAGAGAATGTAAAAAAATCCATACAATAGATAATATAGATACTTTAGATGAAGTTATATATAATAATATAAATAATATAAAACTTGAATTAATGAAAGATACTTTAACAAAAAAATCTTTATTTACTCAAATAATAGAGGCATTAGATAATAATGAATTAGAATTAGCATCAAAGCTTCAATTAATAATGAAAGATAAAATGGAATTGCTTCAAAGTGAATATATAAAATATAAGAAAAATATATTTTAGCATATAATAAAAAAGTGTCTTAAAATAAGTTTTAAATCTTGTTTTAAGACACTTTTTTGCGTTTAAAGAGATTATATTACTTCAATACTTGTAGATAAACTTGAAAATATAGTTATATCAATACATTGGATTTGAGCGTAAAAAATATTTTGAGCAACGGACGAAGTGGTTGGCGACATGAGTGAAGCGAATTTTTTATCAACAATATTAAATATTAATAAAATATAAATTAAAAATTAGCATATTTATATGTAATTTATATATATATGGAGAAAATATTATTATGTATACATAATAATATTAATAAACAAAGAATTGGAGGATAAAATGAAAATAGCAATATTTTTAGGAGCAGGAGCTTCAGCAGCAGAACATTGTCCTATTCAAAGTCAACTGTTTGTTGAATATTTTAAATCTTTAACAAAAAAAGATTATAAAAGTGAAATGAATATAGAATTACATAAATTTTTTAAAGATATGTTTAATATAGATACAATAAATGATGATATTGATAAGATATTATTCCCAACATTTGAAGAAGTATTAGGTCTTATAGATTTAGCAGAACAAAGAAGGGAATCTTTTAAAAGTTTTGGATTTGAAAATTTACATAAAAAAAGCAATAGTATACACCTTTTAAGACAGCACCTTATGTTACTTATGGCAAAATCTATTAATAATAGCGATAAAACTAACAATTATTTTCATAAATTATTAATAGATAACTTATTAAAAGAAGATATATTAAAAGATACTACATTTATAAGTGCAAATTATGATATACATATAGATAATACAATAGCAGGATTATATAAAAAAGATAATCCTATAATGCTTGATTATGGAGTTAATTTTACAAATTTTGATTTTATACACAGTTGGAAAAGACCACAAAATCCATCTGTTAAACTTTACAAAATACATGGGTCATTAAATTGGTTATATTGTCCCGTTTGTAATAGTTTAACAATAACTCCTTATGAAGGTGGAATAATGAGATTTTTAGATAATATAAATGAAGCTAAATGCTTAGCATGTAATGAAATTACGGTACCTATTATAATACCTCCTACTTATTTTAAAAATATAACTAACTTATTTGTATCAACGGTTGTGAATGAAGTAGAAAAAACTTTAAGAAAAAGTGATTTACTTATTTTTTGTGGATATTCTTTTTCAGATGCAGATATACATATAAAGTATATGATAAAAAGAGTTCAAACTAGTAGAACCAAAGCTCCTTTGAAGTTTATGGTATTTAATTCTTATGAAGGTAAAAGAAAATATTCAAAGAAAAAAGAAGAAGATAGATATAAAAGATTTTTAGGAGAAGAAGTTATATTTACGGATAATTCTTTTGAAGATTTTGCAAAGGATCCTTTACATTTTATAAATACCATAAATATATAAAATAAAGGTAATTAAATGACTATATAAAGTATTTTAAATAATATTTTTGCATTTTTAAATATTATTTAGAAGGAAAATAAGCATTGTTATCAAATTATAAATATAGAGAATAATTTAGGGAAATTTTAAAGGAAAATTAGGGGGATAAAAGATGGTTACATTTGATATAAATGGTGCTATAATAGAATTTGATGAGAAAATGGATAATTACAATAGTATAAGGAAAACATTTAAAAATCAAGCAGAGTATGCAAGTAATAATTTTAAAAATTACTGCTTAAATAATATATCAACTTTAAATGATTTATCGGAAAAATCATTAGAAATTGGAATTGAAAATATAGAAAATACTATAAAAAAAGGTGTTGAAACATTAGTAGGTTATAATCTTATAACTATAGATATTAATACATTTAAAGAATGTTATTGTGAAAAGTATTTAAATTTTCAAAGGATGTTTAATAACACTATAAAACAAACTAAAACGAAAAGTAAGAAAAATAACTATTTAACAAAGGCATCTATTAAGCCTTTAATAGAAAATTTATCACAATATATATATAAAGATTGCTTTAATATACATTATGCAGTAATTGATGCACTTATACAAAATGATATAAAAATAGTAGAAAAATCAATAAATGAAGAAAATATAAGAAAATCTAATGCATTATTTAATAATTATAAAGATGGATTTATAAATAGGGTTGATGAGGGTATGGTTATAAAGCAAATAATAACTTTAAATCCATATAGAGAAGAATTTTATAAATATTTAATAAAAGAAGATGGAGACTTTAGTCAAGAAATTGAAAGATTAGCTAATTTTTTAGGATATGATGTAGAGCCTTATAAAGATAAATTAATGGATAAATATATAAATAATTGTTTAGAAAATGATGATAAAGATATAGAGTTTATAAAAGAAAAAGTTAGAAAGTATGCAAAATATATAGGAAGTAAATATGAAGAAATATATATAACGAGAATAGATGCTATACATATGTTTGAAAATGCATAATAAAAAAATACCCCTTAGTTATTTTACTATAGGGTATTTTTTATGCTTAAAATTATATTATCTTAATACTTGTAGATAAATTTATAAATATTGTCATATCAATGTATTGGATTTGAATGTAAATATATTTTAGCAACGGATAAAGTCGTTGGCCACATGAGCTAAGCAAATTTTTTATTTATATATTTAATAAAATAGTGTATCGTCTTTATAAAAATCTTCATTAAATTTATAGTCAGAATCTATAAAGATATCATCATTTAGTATAATTTCATCGTAATTGTCTTGGTATGAATTATCACCATAAGACATTATATCATCATAGTTAATGCTGTCTTGAAAAAAATTAATCTTTCTAAGCAATTTATTTTTAGATGATTTAAGATTTAAATTCATATATAGCACCTCAAAACATAATATTTATACTAGTAATTATTATATGCAAAAGATAAAATTTTATATATTAATAAAAAGAAATTATTATATTTGTTATTAGCTTTAGAAAAATTAGAATATATATAATGTATTTTTAAAAATATAGTACACTATTAAATTTTAAATATAATATATTTTTAATAGATATCATATATTTAACAATAAGTAACAGAGGAGGGGTATATATGAAATCTACAATGAGAATAAAGCTTAAAGAAAAAGATATAGATTATGATAAATACATAGGTATTTCTAGAATTATAGAAGTGTTTGATGATATAGCACAAGAATTGCTTATAAGAAATAAAGGTCATAGAGGTGTATTAAAAGAATATGAAGAATTAGAATTTATAAAGCCTTTGGTTTATGGAGATTATTTAGATGTAATAGGACAAATTATCGCTTTTAATGAAACAACATTAAAAATAAAATTTGAAGTATTAAAGGTATTAGATGGAGAGCATGAAAAATATTTATTAAAGCCCGAG
This sequence comes from uncultured Romboutsia sp., assembly GCA_904418825.1. Taxonomy (GTDB): domain Bacteria; phylum Bacillota; class Clostridia; order Peptostreptococcales; family Peptostreptococcaceae; genus Romboutsia. The sequence continues at coordinate 16,482 of CAJFPU010000036.1, forward strand.
TTACTGTGTAAAGCTATAGGTGTATTTGAAGTATTTCTAAAATAAATTCTACTAATAAGATGGTTTTTATTTAAGAGAATAAAAATTTAGAAAATGGTTTACTATATAATAAAATAAGATTATTATTTATAGAATTTAGAGGATATTTATGGATAGGAACTAACAAAAGACTAGATATATTAGATATAAATAATAATAATAATAAAATTATAGATATGAATTATATATTTGATAGGATGGGAGTAGAAGAAATTTGGGTCTGTAAAATAAAATGTGCACCTTCCTTTGGATAATCTAATTTAATTATCGTACTTTTTGGAAGAGTACACACTTTATTTTACAGATCTCTAAATTATTAGAGTTCATAGTTCCTTTTTAGATGCTATTTTTTAGAGTTATATAGTTTTTCAGCTATATTTAAAATTTCATACATAATCCAAGCACAAAATGCTAAAACAAATACACCCATCATTACAAG